>CAIYUY010000096.1 GCA_903929485.1 uncultured Desulfuromonadales bacterium | reverse complement strand
TAGGTGATTCGCGGGAAAATATGTACCACAACAAGGTCGGCGGAAATGTTCCGTCATGGTTCGACAAGCTCACCACGAACGGAACAGAGGGCAGTTATAAACCTTAATCCGTTCCCCCTGAGCTTGTCGAAGGGTGGGACGGATTTCTGCCTGGTACATTTTTTGTAACGAATCACCTTAACGATTGCGCCGTCAGAGGGACTCAGTTATTTTCAATACTGTCGGGCGACAGGTTTTCCTCTGCTCTCCCCTGCGTCCTCTGCGTTAAAAGAGGTTTGCTACGGCTCTCACCGCAGAGGACGCCGAGGCACGCAGAGGAAAGCGGTAACAGAAAAGGAAAATTTACGTAATCATTCCCCTGGCAAATCACCGAATATTCAAGCAGGACAGGGTAGTGACCGCTATTTACGAAGGGGATGACTAAGGGGGAATCTGTTAGAAATTTCGTTTTCTACGGATCTACAATAAAATCAGGAGATATGTCGTGAAAATAATTTTATGTACAGGACTGGTGCTTTTGGCGGGATGCAGTCATACGGATCACTACCTGAGCAACCGTGGTAACTTACACACATGTTCCAGTTCATGGAATAACGGAATTGCTCAAATTCAGGCAAATGCAGCTATAAAAGACTGCAAAAAAACACAGCTTGCCCGCGGTTTCGTGCCGGTGGATATAGAGACCGGACACCTGGGTATTTTTCCAGATGACGAATATGTAAAGGGTAAAGGCTTTAAAATTGACATTGTGATGGATCAATACCCGGCAAGTGTTGCCGGGATATTTGCAGGCGACTATATCTACAAAATCAATGGCAGTATCGCCGATGATTTCGATAACGTACTCGACGCAATAGGTGGGAACAACGATAAGTCGGTGATCCTTGACATCATGAGCGGGGGAGTCACCCAAAAATATACGTTACAAAAAAAGAAAATAACCAAATACGTAATGTATTGAGGTGACACCCTCAGAGCGTTTATGCGTTGCGAGCAAAAAGGCAACGCATAAACGCATGTACGTCCACCTTCTTTCTCACACCGTATTCCCGATTGCCCCCTCAGGAATGACATTTTTGTGCACTAAACAGCTACCATGTTGCGAAAATTTGCGTGAGCATCACTATTGACTCTCGCGGATATGTTGTCTGACTTTCAGTGCCCCAAACCGCAACACCTCAGACCCATGCAATATCTTGATAATCCGCAGGAGTGATCCCTTCTTAACGTAAACAGCAACGTAAGAGGTCCGTAAAATGACAAGCTCCATTGTCCCGGTAACCCTCCCCTTTTTACCCCGGCGGGAAATAGGGGCGAACATCATTGAAACTTGCTGATATATTTCATTCGTTACATTTATTGCGGCTTCAATGTTATCTTTTCCTATATGTTCAAGAATCGAATCCAAATCTGCTTCAGCCTCCGGCTCCCAAACTACATCCACGCCAGGCACGTTAGGCCCCCTTTTTAAGAAGAGCCGCCTGCTTGGATTTCAATCGCATGCCAACATCTTCATGTGAAGCAGATACCCTCCCCGGCTGGTTCGCTTTTGCCAGAACCAATTCAACTTGCTCTCTAAACCATCGATCGTGCTCAGTAGCAACAGTAGCATTAAGCTTCAATTCAAAAGGTAAACCCTTCACGGTATTAACCTGGCGGATAAAGAGCCGGATTGCCTCGCTCATCGTAATGCCAAGATTTCTAAAAATCGACTCACACTCAAGTTTCTCTAGTTCGTCAACGCGAGCTCTGATAATTGTTTCAGACACGAGTATCACCTCCTCTATATTGTAGCCTATTGTAGCTATAACAAAATTCCTTTGCAACTTATTTGGACTGTGGGCTCGGAGACTTGTCATATTCCGGCTGTAACGTGTCACGATTATTGACTTTCACGCCATGTGACTTATTTTCCTTTCTTGTCTTGCGGCAAATACGGTCCCTGAACGCAAAAAAACGTACTTTCCTTAGGTGATTCGCGGCAAAGAGTGTACCGTATAACATGTTCGGTATCGATTTTCCGTTCATGGTTCGACAGGCTCACCACGAACGGAAAATAAGGCGGTCATTAAACCTGAATCCGTTCGCCCTGAGCTTGTCGAAGGGTGAACGGGTTTCTGTCGGGTATGTTCTTTGTCGCGAATCACCTTACGCCCTCCCCCACCCCCTAACCCCCTCCCGCAAGGGGCGGCCGCCCTACGCTATGAAGGGAGAACGCGCAGAACGGGGAATAACTCCGGCCTCCTCCGCCCGTTTTAGAAGAGTCATGACGGCGGCCTCGCCGTCCTCCCCTAGCTCCACGGAGTGGCGATTGACGTAGAGCTTGATGTGGGCGTCGCAGACCTGATCGCTCATCTCCTGGGAGTGGGCCCGGATGTACTCCCGCGCCGCATCCGGATGAGCTTGGGCGAAGAGGACGCTATCCCCAAGGGCATCCTCCAGGGTCCGCAGGGTCTCCACCCCCAGGTCGCGGCGAGCCACGATCCCCCCCAGGGGAATGGGTTCCCCCGTATCCTCTTCCCACCATTTCCCCAGATCAAGGATGGAGTGAAGCCCCTGCTCCCGGTAGGTAAAGCGCGACTCGTGGATGATGACCCCGGCGTCCACCTCCCCCCTGGTCACGGCCCCCATGATCTCGTGGAACGGCATGACCACGAGACTATCCAGCTCCGGGTCGAAGAGCCGGAGGAGCAGGGACGCCGTGGTATACTGTCCGGGGATGGCGATCCGTTTTCCCCGCAGCTGGCCGGGTTCACAAGGAGTGCGCCCCACCACCAGCGGTCCGCACCCCCTTCCCAGCGCCCCCCCAGACCGGAGGAGAGCGTAATTGTCACGAATGTGCCCCAGCAGGTGGAAGGAGATTTTGCTGACCTCCAGGCAGCCCTGGAGAACCAATCGGTTGAGGCTCTCCACATCCTCCAGCACCTCCCGGAAGGCAAGTCCACCCGTCGGAATCTTACCGTGAACAAGGGCGTAAAAGATGAAGGTGTCGTTGGGACAGGGGGAAAAACCGAGAGAGAGAGGGGACATGGCGATTACTCCTTGGGATGCGTGGTGAGGAACTCCAGGAGGAACCGCTGGGCCCGCTCCACCGCCAGGGGGATGTTCCAGCGGGAAAGATCCCGATCCTCCACCAGATTGCTTATCCCACGAAGTTCCAGGCTCTCCACCCCGTAGCGAAGCGCCACCTGAGCCACGGCGGCCCCCTCCATGTTCTCGCAGAGGGGAGCGCCGAACTGCGTGTACAGCTCTCGCCCCCTCTCGGCAGTGCCGCTACAGGTGGATACGGTGAGAAATTTTCCGCGCGTAAGGGCGATCCCCCTTTCCGCAGCCAGACAAACCGCCCGCTCCGCCGGCGCCGGGGAGAGCGGAAATTCGTTGAAGTAGCGAAGCCCCATCCGCTCCACTGCGGCAACGCCGATCCCTTGGTAGGAAAGCCACCCGGTGGGGGTCAAAACCCCTTCGTCGGCGGTAACTTCCATGGTGGCCAGCGCCAGATCCCCCACGGTCAGACCGCCACCCGGAAACGCCCCGGCGCAACCGGTGTTGATGATCATTTTCGGGGAGAACCGTTCGCAAAGGACGGCGGTTGCGGCGGCGGCATTGATCTTCCCCATCCCCGTCACGGCCACGACGATCCGCCCGCTGGGGATGTCACTACCCCAAACGGGGAACCCGCCGGCTGTTTCCACCGTCCGGCCTCCCAGGCACTTGAGCATGAGGGAAAGTTCGCAGTGGGTGGCGGCGGTGATGACGATTGTACCGGACATGAGGTGACCTCATCTGAACCCTGGAGATACGGAGAAAACCAATTTGTCATTCTGAGCGAAGCGAAGAATCTGCTTCTTGTTTTTTGGCAGTCAAATCTACAGCAGATCTTCACTTCGTTCAGGATGACAAGCTAAAGAACAGGATGAAAGCTATGTCAACAGGATTGCAACATATCCCCATCCTGCATATCCCTGTCAAACTGCCTTCTTTTGCACCGCCAACGCAAGGGGCGCACCGAAAAAATCCGGTGCGCCCTTGTCTTGTCTCTCCCCGGAACCGGCTCCGGCTTCTACTCCACGAAGCTCTTCAACTTCTTGCTCCGGCTGGGATGACGGAGCTTCCGGAGCGCCTTGGCCTCGATCTGCCGAATCCGCTCCCGCGTCACCTCGAAGTCCTGCCCCACCTCTTCCAGGGTGTGATCGCTCTTTTCACCGATGCCGAAACGCATCCGGAGTACCTTTTCCTCGCGGGGTGTGAGAGTATTGAGAACCCGGGCGGTCTGCTCGGAAAGATTGGCCTTGATGACCGCCTCCAGGGGGGAGACGACCCCCTTATCTTCGATAAAGTCACCCAGGTGTGAATCTTCTTCCTCACCAATGGGGGTCTCCAGGGAGATCGGCTCCTTGGCTATCTTGAGAACCTTACGCACCTTGTCCAGGGGGAGCTGCATCCGCTCGGCTATCTCCTCCGGCGACGGCTCCCGACCGATCTCCTGAACCAGTTGCCGGCTGGTCCGGATCAACTTGTTAATGGTCTCGATCATATGCACCGGTATCCGGATGGTCCGGGCCTGGTCGGCGATGGCGCGGGTGATGGCCTGCCGTATCCACCAGGTGGCGTAGGTTGAAAACTTGTACCCCCGCTGATATTCGAATTTGTCCACCGCCTTCATGAGACCGATATTCCCCTCCTGGATCAGGTCGAGAAACTGCAACCCCCGGTTGGTATACTTCTTGGCGATGGAGACCACCAGCCGCAGATTGGCTTCCACCAGTTCGCTCTTGGCCAGTTTGGATTTCCGCTCCCCCTCTTCGATGGCTTTGATTGCCCTCGCCAGTTCCGTGGGATGGAATCCCGATTTTTGTTCTATCTCCTTCAGATCACGACGGGCGCCGGATAGTCTCTTTTCCAGCTTCAAAGCCTCGTCGGCATCAATCCCCAGTGAGGCAAGGATAACGGCGCTCTCTTCCGGAACCGATGCCATCCGGGCCAACAACTCCTCAATCTCAACGGAAGAGTGGGGAAAAGCCGCGGAAACCTCTTGGTTCCTGGACATGAGCTTTTCCACCTTGTGGGAAAGCTCTTTCAGACGCTGGGCAATGATCTCTATATGACGGTCCTTGAGCCGAAGCGACTTGACCAGTTCAGCAATCTTCTCCTTCACCTGCGCAAGTTCGGCCTGAGCCTGTTTGCGCGACTCCTCCAAAAGATCGGCAGGCGCCAAGACAAGCTGCAATTCCTCCATCCGCCCGTCATATGTCCGAATCTCGTCTATGACCGCCAGGAGACGGAGCTTGCTGGGGTCTTCCTCATCCTCCTCCAGCTCAGCGTCTTCTTCCACATCCTTGCTGATCTCGGTGGGGACGATCTGCCCTTTCCGGAGGCGCTCCCCCAAGGCAAGAACCTCCTTGACGGTGATGGGGGTATTGAGGATGACGCTGGCCACGTCCCGGTCCCCGTCCTCGATCCGCTTGGCGATTTCCACTTCCCCCTCGCGGGTCAGCAGGGAAACCGACCCCATCTCCCGGAGGTACATCCTTACCGGATCGCTGGTTCGACCAAGGGTCCCCGGTTCGAACTCCATCTCTTCCTGTTCGCCCTCGGCTTCTTCGTCTTCGTCCAGCTCCAGCTTGATTTTGGGAATCTTCACCTTCTGGGCGGAGTCCACCACCTCGATGTCCATCTCCCCGAACATGCTCATGACATCGTCGATCTGCTCGGAGGAGACGATATCCGGGGGGAGGAGGTCATTCACCTCGTCATAGGTCAAAAAACCTTTCTCTTTCCCCATGTCGATCAGCTGTTTCACTTCTTCCAAACTCTTCTTGGCCATCAATGCACCTCTGTCTGATTCCTGCCCGATGATGATACCAGAGATTTTCTGGCCCGCAACTCATCGAGACGTCTCAGAATCTCCCAGTAACGTTCGCTTTCCGGTTCGACCCGGAACAATTCCTGCCGAAGAGTCTTGGCCTCACCAAGGAGGGCCTTCTCCCGGCTCGCCCGACACTGGGCGACCGCCTTGTCTACATCAATATCGTTAAGATGGGTTTCGTCGATGAACAACGCAGCAAGTCGGCTCCGTTCCTCGTCCGGGGTGATAAGCCGCAGCACAGCCGGCCAGTCCACCCGATCTTCTTCCAGCATCTGCCCCATGATTTCACCGGCGACCCCAGCCAGTTCGGGACGAAAAAACGCTTCGATCCCCTCGGCAGCCACACTCCGGGCCACGGTGGGAAATTTTCCCATGATTGCCAGAAGCATCTCTTCGGGATCGCCCCCTGTCGCCGGGCCCCGTTCCCGTGGCGCAAAACGTTCGGCCCGGACCGGATCGCGCCCCACACTCTGCCGGATAAACTGGGGATCGATATCCAACGAACGGGCGATCTCCTGAAGGTACCGCTCCCGCTCGATGGGATCCCTGATTTTCAGGAGTCGGGGAGCCAAATCATTGGCAACCCGAGCCTTGCCGTCGGCGCTCCCCACATTCTCCCGCTTCAAGATCTCCCGTGTCAGAAAATCGAAAGCGGGACGAGCCCGAGCCACCAGGAGGGCAAAGGCTTCTTTTCCCTCTTTCCGGATATAACTGTCCGGATCTTCTCCCTGGGGAAGCTCCACCACCGAGGCCGCAACCTGCTCCGTCAGGCAAAGCTCCACCGTCCGGAGAGTCGCCTTCCGGCCGGCCCCGTCGGCATCGAAAAGAATGTCGATACGTCCTGCGTAACGGCTGAGGAGTTTGAGGTGCTGTTCCGTCAGCGCGGTGCCGCAGGCGGCGACCACATTCTTGACTCCGGCCTGATACAAGGCGAGGTGATCGAAATACCCCTCCACAATGAGAACCCTGCCGCTTTCCCGCATGGCCGGCTTTGCCAAGTGGATACCGAAAAGCACCTCGCTCTTCCGATAGACCGGCGATTCCGGAGAATTAATATACTTGGGAAGCGAGTCGTCCAGCACCCGGCCGCCGAAACCGATGGGGTGCCCTTGGGGACCGGCGATGACGAAGAGGAGCCGGTTTCGAAAGGTATCGTAGTACCCCCCCCCATCCCTTCGGCGGAGCAGCCCTAGCTTTTCCGCCTGTTCCAGGGGCACCCCCTGCCGCTCCAGATAGCGGGTAAGGAGATCCCATCGGTCGGGAGCAAACCCCAGTCGATAGTTCTCGGCGATGGCATCGTCCACTCCACGTCGAACCAGGTACTCCCGCGCAGCTCCGGCCTCCCGCTCTTCCAAGAGAAAGCGGCGGTAGAAAACAACCGCCAGCTCATTAATCCGCAAAAATCTTTCCCGCTCATCCACACGCCGCTTCTCGCCGGGGGAAACGGCGCGCTCTTCAATGACCACTCCCACCCGTTTCGCCAGAAACCGGACAGCCTCCGGAAAGTCCAGCCCCTCAATCTTCATGAGGAAGGTAAAAACGTCACCTCCCACGCCGCAACCAAAGCAGTGAAAGATTCCCCGCCCGGGATTAACGTTAAACGACGGGCTCTTTTCACCGTGAAAGGGGCAGAGCCCATGGGCATTGGCCCCCGTCCGCTTCAGGCTGACATACTCGGCAACGATTTCCTGGATCTTCGCCCGGTCCCGTACCTCGTTAATGATCTCGTCGGAAATCTGCGCCACTGGACACCCAATGATGAATGGTGAATGGTGAATGGTGAATGGTGAATGCCTGGCGAAGAATTCAACCTTCAACATTCATCATTGCTTTACTCGCCGCCATCCGTCCAGAAGCTCCCGGCCGCAACTGACCAGCGGACGGGCCGTAGCCGATGCATCCACCCTCTTCTTCACGGCTTTGGGAGCCAACGGACCACTCCCCAGCGCCAGTAGCAGACAGAGAAGAAGCGCCCCTTCCAGCAAACCAAAGGCGCTTCCGCCCAGTCGGTTTAATCCGCCAAGGAGGACCAGCTTGAACACGGCGGTCAACAGGTGGCCCACCAGCCAGGCCATGATTCCAAAGATAATAAGAATCAGGACGAACGCTAAAACGGTGGAGACGCCATGAGGCAGCGGCAGGAGCGGCTTCATCAAAACCGCAAGAGCAGGGGAAAAGCGAAACGCAGCCCACCCGCCAACCACCAGTCCCAGCAGTGAGCAAACTTCCCGGATCAGCCCTTTCAGGAAGCCTTTTACCGTGAACAGCAGTAAGACACCCCAGATCAGGTATTCTATCAGGAGATCCCCCCGGAAAGAGAGTACGTAAAAGTAGGGGCAATCTTGCGATTGCCCCTACTATGGAGTTACTGACGGCAGGAAAAAACAGCGGCAGAGGTGTCAGGAAAGCTTTTCTTTGACAATTCGGCTGACCAGAGCGCCGTCGGCAATACCGGCAACCTGTGGCATGACTGCCTTCATCAACGCCCCCATGTCCTTCAATCCCACGGCTCCGATAGACGTTACCGCCTGAGAGATGATCTCTTCGATCTCTTCCGGAGTCAACTGACGAGGAAGAAAAGCAAGGAGCAGCGCCAGTTCATTCTCTTCTTTCTCCGCCAACTCTTCCCGACCCGCGTCGCGAAACATACGGATTGAGTCCCGACGTTGCTTGACCAGTGACGTGATGACTTCGGCGATTCCGGCATCATCAAGAATAATCTTCTGATCAATTTCCCGGTTTTTAACCACCGAGCGGATGTTTCTAATGACGGAGAGGGAGAGCTGCTCCCTGGCCTTCATGGCTTTTTTCAGTTCATCGTCCAGCCGTTCACGAAGGGTCATGACTCTACCTTACTCGACTATCTTGCGCTGTTTTTTCAGCGCACGCTTGCGGGCGGCAATCGCCTTTTTCTTCCGCTTGATGCTCGGCTTTTCATAAGCCTCTCTCTTGCGCAATTCAGAAACAATGCCCGCCTTCTCGCACTGCTTTTTGAATTTCCTCAAGGTGAGCTCAAACGGCTCAACTTCTTTTACCCTCACTCCCGGCATACATAATCCCCTCCCTTCTTCACGAGAAATTTACAGACGTATCAGGATTTGCCAGTAAGCAGTTCTTCAGGGAATGGTAACAGTACGGAGATGGTTGAGGATTGTCAAGAAAAAAACGTCCCGTTACTCGGTGGGACGTGATGCTTTTTCGGCTATCCCGGAGACGCCGAAGCGGCGCCCCAGCTCATCATAGACCTCCGTCGGTGTGATGTCGCGATACCCCAGAAGAACCAACAGGTGGTAGAACAGATCGGCGGTTTCGTAAATAACCTCTTCGCGACTCCCTCCCTTGCCGGCGATGACGACCTCGGTGGCCTCTTCCCCGACCTTTTTCAGGATCTTGTCGATCCCCTTGGCCATGAGAGACGCAGTATATGAAGTTTCTGTCGGATTCGCCTTCCGGTCCATGATGACCCGGTGGACGGCGTCGAGAATATGTTCGGACATATAACCCCCGTTCTACGTTCTAGTACCCCGTCCGGCTTAAAGTTTCGTGATACCTTGAACCGCAAAGACGCAAAGTACGCAAAGTACGCAAAGAAAATAGAGAAAAACAACGAACCTGGATTCTTTTTCGGTATACCCCAAAAAAGGCTTTTACTTTGCGGTTCCTTTGCGTCCTTTGCGTCTTTGCGGTAAAACTGTTTTTGTTTTTCGTCGTGTTAGTGAGTTATCTTACGAATCACGGTTCACTCGGGCTCTTTGGGGTGCATACCGCAATATCAAGCCGGACAGGGTACTAGAACAGTTCAAAATTACCCAGGCCATCGTCGTCTTCCGCCGGTTGCTGCGCCTGGGTCGTTTCCAGCCCGTCGTGTTGTTCCCCGGATTGACCGTAGAGGCGTTCATGGACGGCTCGTTCACTTTGCATGGTATAGTTGCTGGAGAGTTCCCTCAGGCGAGCCGCAACCTGCTGCGCCGCCAGTTCCGGAAGTTCGGCGCGCGCCTCGGCGACGATCAGGGTCAGCGTGGCGACCCCATCGTGCAGAGAGGAGACCATCTCCTGCTGCTCGGAAAGTGAGCCCATTGCCGCGCCGATATCTTCGGCAAGCCCTTCTATCCCGCGCTCCATGCCGGATACGGTGGAAACGATTCTGCCGTTCAGTTCCTGCAACGTCATGAGAAGCCGGCCCAGTTCGTGCATGATATCCGTTACTTCCCGGTCCAGGGCGATGGATACCGTGTCGGCCACCTGGTTCATCCCCTTGATCTCCCCCGTTATCTCCTTCAGGGTCGTGGTGACGGTGGTTGTCTGGGTAAGGGTGTCCAGGGAGAGCCGCTGGATCGCCTCGGCCAGCACGGCAAGGGCTGCCCCTTCGATGCCGGTGCGCGCCGCCTTGATCTGGGAGTTCAGGGCGATCAATTCGATTTCGGACCCGACCTTCTCTATGAATTCAACATGTTCGGAAACAGTATGTACCGTCACCTCCACATCTTCAATGGCTGCCTGCAACTGACGGTTGGCTTCGGAACACTCCTGCAGGGATTCGTTGACCACCGCCAGATCGCCGGCCATTTGGGAAAAACGTGAGCTGTCGGCTGATCCGGCGACCCCCGCGATGGCTCGGATATCGCCGACCATTTCGGTGACGTCCTTGACGATTCCACCCAGGCTGGAAGCGATACGATTCAAGGCTTCCGACAGTTCGTCGGCGGAATGCTGTAGTTGCGCGGCCTGCAGTTCCGTCACGGCGCTGAATTCTTCATTGACGTCATGATCGACTCCCGTTGCCTGATGCATGGAGACCGACGTCATGACGGTGTTGAAGGCTGAGACAATATGTTCGATCTGCTGGCGGACGATGTCGTGGAACTGTAGCGACATGACAACCTGTCCCAGTTTTGTGGAGATACTGGATGAGACAAGGGAGATGACGCCGATGGCTCCGTGGCACCGTTCGTTGATTTTAGTCAGTTCACCCAGGGAGATGCTCAAAGCCGATATGACCTGCCGGGCCCTGGTTTTCTGTTGCTGTTCGATAGCGCTGAAACAGGTGAGGGTATCCTTGAGCAATCTGGCCAGTTTGGCGATCTGGCAGGCGATCTGGGCTGATCTGTCGATCACCTGCACGGAGAGCATCTCCACGTCATTGGCTAGTGTCTCAAAACCCGCGGCTGCCGAACCCAGTCGGGCGCTTTCTATTTTGGTCGATATTCCCAGCATTCTGAGTTTCTTGTGAATCTTGCGAAACTCATCCAGAGGCGTTTCAACCTGTGGGAGGAGCGCTTCCGACCTGCGTAACTGGAGAGCACTGTTGTGCCACTGGTTGTCCCAGTGATCAAGATATTTTTGCAAGGTTGCCAGGAGATCGCCCACTTCAGTCAGAGTCGCCTTCCCCTCGGTGTTGGCGACCTGGTCCGCAATCTGCCCGGCAGTGCTGGAAAGCGACCGGGCTCTTTCCTGGAAATCATTCAGTTGAGCGCCGATGGTGAGAAAATAGGTTTCACCCGAGACCATACCCCTGGTAATGGTGGAAAGCATCTCATGGATATCATTCTCCCATTTTTGCCTGCGTGTGGCGCCCGCCGGTGACGGAGGGGGGGGAGAGGAGGGGGGGGGATCCGGAGTGACGGGTTTTTTTCGATTGCTTGACATAAAAAACATTACGCATGTCCTTTTTGAATGGGGTACTATGGGGCGCAACCACCCTCTTAACCTCTTCGGCATTTTTACGCCGTGTTTTAATTGTTTTGTCGTTTTTACCTCGAATTGCATTTTATTGCAACGAATCTGCCGCTGGTGGAGTTTTTTTTCCTCTCCGCCCCTTGTCGCCGTCCCGGGGGGAGATCCTTTCGCGACTGGAACACCGGAATGATTGCCGTGGCGACTAAAGAAATCATCCTTTCTGCCGAAAGGTAATATAGCGCCATTTTTGTGAAATGAGGGTTGAATGTGGTGAAGTTGTGCAATCTCAAAATAGGTATTCGCTTGGGGTTAGGTTATGGAGTCATCCTCCTTTCTCTCTCCATGGTAATCGGCAGCAGCTTGGTGGGGATGAAAAAGGCGGATAATCACCTCAATTCAATCGTGACCATTGACGTTGAAAAGATAAAGCTGGCGTATCAGGCGGAGGAGCGCTCCTATAATATTAATGAATATTCCCACGAGATGGTGGAATCCGCCGCCGACGGTAAAGCCGTTGATGAAAAAGAGTTCCAGCGCCTCTGGGATGGGTTGGCGTCTGTAATTGAGCGGTTAAGGAAGCTTGGGATTGTTGAGAAGGATAAATCCCTGCTCCTTGGCGTGGAAAAGGCTGTGGGGAGTGTCCGGACCCGGCACGACGCGGCGGTGGGCTATCTGAACCGGAAGCAATTAAAGTCCGCCCTGGCTGTCCTGGCCGAGGATTCGGCGTCAGTGGAAAAAGAGATCAGGGGGTCATACGGTTCTCTCCGGAAATCTCTGGAAGAGAGTTTGGCGGTGCGGCACGCGCAAGCCAATGAGGCCTATCGCACCACCTTGGAACAGACGCTGTTTGTAGCGTTTTTCTCTCTGTTGGTGACGGTCGGCGCCGGCTATTTTCTCTCTCGCAGCATCACAAAGCCTTTGGCGGAGGTGGTGGCTATTTTGAATGATGTCGTCAAGGGAGAGGGGGATCTGACCGCGAGACTGACCTATTCGGCAAAGGATGAGTTGGGTTCATTGTGTCTTTTGTTCAACCTGTTTATCAGAAAACTGCATGGAGTCATGGAAAACGTGGCGCAGAACACGATTCAGGTCGCTTCGGCGGCCCATCAGCTTTACGTGAATGCCGAGCATACGGCCACCGGAGCAGAGGAGGTGGCGTCTCAGGCCACCACGGTAGCCACCGCAAGTGAAGAGTTGTCGGCAACCGCCGCGGAGATCGCGCAAAATTGTCATATAGCCGCTGAAAATTCCCGGCATGCCAATGATTCAGCCCTGGACGGTGCGGCTGTGGTTCAGGCCACTGTCAACCTCATGACTCAGATCGCCGAGAGGGTCAAGGAGTCAGCCCGAACCGTTGCCGGATTGGGAGCAAATTCCGATCAGATCGGCCAGATCGTCGGGACCATTGAGGATATAGCCGACCAGACGAATCTTTTAGCTCTCAATGCCGCCATTGAAGCGGCGCGAGCCGGTGAGCAGGGGCGAGGTTTCGCCGTGGTTGCGGACGAAGTGCGCGCCCTCGCCGAACGGACCACCCGGGCCACAAAGGAGATCAGCGGCATGATCCGCTCCATACAACAGGCAACGGGAAGCGCGGTCTCTTCCATGGAGGAAGGGGTCAATCAGGTAGAAAAAGGGACGATGGAAGCAGCGAAGTCCGGTGAGGCTCTGCACTATATTCTGACACAGATTGATGCCGTTACCATGCAGGTTAACCAGATAGCTACTGCGGCGGAACAGCAGACGACCACCACCAACGAGATCGCTCGGAACATTCATCAGATTTCAACGGTGGTCATGGAGAGTACCCAGGGAGCCCAGGGATCGGCCTCCACCGCAAGTAAATTGTCGCGTCTTGCCGATGAATTGCAGAGAGTCGTGGGTCAGTTCAAGCTGAGCTGACCTTTTGAATTAGTGCTAAATGCTGTTGTGTCTATTATTAATTAAAAAAATTAAAGGAGCTAGATCATGTCATCAGTGCTGATTGTGGACGATTCATCAACCATGCGGAAAATCATTACCCGTTCCCTGAGACAGGCGGGATTCGACCTGGAAGTAATTACCGAGGCCGGGGATGGCCATGAAGGGCTGTCCGCCCTGGAGAAGGTTACGGTGGATCTTATCCTCTCCGACATTAACATGCCGAACATGGACGGACTGGAGTTTGTCAAACGGGTTCGAGCCAGAGGGATCATGACCCCCATCGTAATGATTACCACCGAGGGGGGGGAGGATGTCATTCGGGACGCCATGAGTAGCGGCGCATCAAGCAGTATCAGGAAGCCGTTCACTCCGGCTCATCTTCAGGAAAAATTGGGGAGATATTTATGAGTCTTAATGATGTTGTGAAATGCTCCGCTAACCTGGAAGAGGAAGAGCTTGCCCGGTACGTGATTGCCGCCACCAAGGAAATATTCTCCACCATGGTCATGATGGAGCTTCTGGAGGATTATCCCTTGAAAGAGTCGGTGACCCGGCTCCAGTGCAGCGTTACCGGTATGATCGGCCTTGCGGGGACCTATACGGGGGTTCTCTCCATTCACTGCCCCCAGGCTCTGGCCATGATCATTACCTCCAACATGCTCGGCATCGAGGTGGATGAGATCGGTGAAGATGTCATCGACGCCTTGGGCGAGATCGCCAACATGCTGGGGGGGCATGTGAAGCAGGTCTTTTCCAAAGGGGGGTTCGATATTAACCTCTCTCTCCCCACCGTGATTTCCGGCGCGGAATATACCGTCAACTGCATGGCTGACAAGGATTGTGTCATCATCCCCTTTACCTGGGAGAAGAGCAACTTCCTCGTGGGATTGACCCTGAGAAAAGAAAAATAGCACCGCGGGACTTGCCATGAAAGAGTTACCGAATTTACGTGAAATGCTTGAGGCTTCACTGGTGCAGGCGGCGAATGAATGCGGCCAACTGCTGGGTGTCGATCTCTACATGGATGGTTCCGTTGCCGGTCCCATCAGCAAGGCTGACTATTTCGCGGAGATAACCGGCGCTTCTCTCATAGTCGGTATCGAATCCAAGGAGGAGTATCAGGGCAAGTTTTACATGGTGGTGGACCTGAAGGATGCCATCGTTCTGAGCAGCACCCTGTTGGGGATACCACCGTCCAGGGTGGTGGAAAAACAGAGGCTGGCCATATTTGATCCGGATGATGTGGATGCCTTCTCGGAAATCGCCAATCAGATCACCGGTTCATTCAATACGGTGTTTCAACCGTTCCTTCCCCGGAAGGTGCATCTGAAACAGCTGGTTCCTCAAAAATACATACCGGAGGAGCAAAAGGGAAACGCCGACGAGGCGGAAACCATCCCCAATGGTGAGTATTATCTGGTCAAACCTAAAATGGTCATGCCGGGGTTTGATCTGGAGCGGTTTGATCTGCTGGTGCCGCTGCAATTGGCGGTACAATTCAATGTTCAGGAGCGAAAGCAGGGGAAGTCCGAGGAGAAAGAGCAGGACCAGGATGACGAATACTCCGCCGATGAGATTGACGGTCCGGCCGTCCTGGTTCTTGAGGACAACAGTACCGACCGGAGGCAGTTTTCGGAAATACTTGCCGCCAATGGGGTGAAACCGGTAATGGCGGCATACGATGCGGACCTCAAGCGCCTCGTTACCATGCAAAACGTCAAGGCGGTTCTCCTGGGAGTCGCCAATGCCGATGAGCAGGAGTTGGCGCTCTGCATCAAGATCGCCAACCTCTTTCCCAATATTCCCGCACCCATCATAATGTGCGCCCGGCAGTGGACCAGGGCAAGTGTTTTGAAGGCTTTGAAATTCGGGGCCAAGGAAATTCTTCTCAAGCCCTGCTCTTCGGAAGAGCTTTCAGCCAAGGTCATGAAATACCTCCCGTCGTCCTGACCCGCGTCAAAAAAGCGACATCTTCTCCTTATCCTCCGGACTGCATCCCCGTGGGATGCTCGATCCTTGTTTTACAGATAATTCCCGGATAACTTAGGTAGTTGCACTCCGTCGCTCACCGGATCAGGTTCCGCATCCCTCTTTTAGACTCTCCCTGTAAGCTCCTGTTCCCGGATCAAAACAGTCACGGTAAATCGTGACTGTTTTGTAACTGTCTGAAAATAAGCACTATTTTAACTGGCATGAATATTGCTCAGACACATTCAGGGAGGGGTGTGATATGGCTATGGATGGTATGTTCAGCACGACGATCAATCTATTGGGGAGAAGCCTGGATTTGCGGTCCGAGAATCATAATCGGATCTCCGCAAACATCGCCAACGCCGAAACCCCGGGCTATACTCCCTCTGCTCTTTCCTTTGACAAAGAGCTGCAGAGTGCGGTTCGCACCAGAGGACAGGGGCAGGCGGCGGCGGTGCCGGCGAATCCGCGGCATATTCCACTCAAAAGTTCTCTCATGAGCCTGGATCAGGTCACGGGAACCATAGTCGAAGACAAAAGCGCTGTTAACACTCTTGATCATAACGGGGTGGAACTGGAGAACGAGATGGGGAAGATGGCCCAGAATCAGATCATGTTCAGCGCCAGTATCCAGTTGCTGAACAAAAAATTTGAAGGGCTCAAGACAGCCATCAAGGGAGGTCTCTGATGGATTTTTTTACCGCCATGACGGTCAGTTCCTCGGCGCTCACCGCCGAACGAACAAGAATAAATCTTATCTCCAGCAATCTGGCCAATGCCAACTCCACCAGGAGCGCCGAAGGTGGCCCCTATAAGAGAAAAGACGCCGTTTTTACCGCGACAACCATGACCGAACCCTTTGCCGCCGCGTTGAACAAAGCCGGTCGCGGCCTGGAAAAGGTCAACGTCACCGACATCGTCGTGGATAGCAATCCCCCTCGGATTCAGTATGAACCGGCTCATCCGGACGCCGACGCCCAAGGGTATGTGTCCATGCCCAATGTCAATGTTATTGAAGAGATGGCTGACATGATTTCCGCGACTCGGACGTACGAGGCTAATGTGACCGCGGCCCAGGCGGCGAAAAGCATGGCAATGAAAACCCTGGAACTGGGTCGTTAGCGTCGGCGCGTAAAGATGGTATCCCTCTAGCTTGGCGGAGTCAAAGATGGTCATCAAAGGAATTCAAAGCGGATATGGCATCAGTCAGGCGTTTCCCGTTGACATCTCTAAAAATGCAAAGCAGGTCGGCGGGACCGGGGATGCGGGCAAATTTGTGGGAGAGTTGGTCAACAAGGTCAACGATCTGCAAGTGAAGGCCGACGGCGCCATTCAGAAACTGGCTACCGGTGAGTCCAAGAATATGCATGAGGTCATGCTGGCCGTGGAAAAATCAGGGATATCCTTTCAGTTTCTTACCCAGGTGAGGAACAAGGCGCTGGAATCGTATCAGGAAATCATGCGGATGCAGGTCTGACGGCTACAGCGGCAAAGTATGGTCATATTTTATTTATTTTGGTCCGGCGGCAACAGTGACGCAGGATAGTGAGATTACAAGGCAAGGGAAAGAGAAATGAATGAACTGGTAAAACGTGTTTCCGCACCATTCATGGCGCTATCCGCTATCCGACGTTGGACGGTGGGAGGAGTTGTTCTTCTCTCCTTCGTGGGATTCGGGATCTTGATCTCCCTGTCGAACAAGGTTGATTATAAACCGCTTTTCGCCAACCTGGGCTCCGATGACGCCGGTGAAATCATAAAAAAACTCAAAGAGCAAAAGATTCCGTATAAGATCGCCGCCGACGGCAAGGCGATTCTCGTCCCCTCCGACAAGGTTTATGAGTTGCGGCTTGCCCTGGCGTCGGAAGGGTTGCCTCAAGGTGGTGGGGTGGGCTTCGAGATTTTCGATCGTAAAAACTTCGGGATGACGGAATTCGTGCAGAAACTCAATTACCAGCGCGCCCTTCAGGGAGAGTTGTCGCGCACCATCATGCAGTTGACGGAGGTGGAGAAGGCGCGGGTGCATCTGGTCATGCCTGAAAAATCACTTTTCAAGGAAAATGATAAGCCCGCCACCGCATCCGTCGTCCTGCAGCTGAAATCAGGGCATACGCTGAAAGAGAGTTCCGTGCAAGGGATAACTCATCTCATTGCGTCGGCAGTGGAAGGGATGGACATGGAGCAGGTCACGGTGCTGGACAACAAGGGAAAGATACTGAGTCGCACCGGTCCCTCCGACGCCGCCGGGAAACTGACATCTACCATGATGGAAGCCCAGAGAAGTTACGAAAAAAATGTTGAAGAGCGACTGCAGACTCTTCTGGACAAGGCGGTTGGCTCCGGCAAATCCGTGGCCAGAGTGACGGCTCTCCTGGACTTCAAGCAGGTGGAAAGGGTCGAAGAGCGCTACGACCCCAATTCCGCCGTGGTGCGGAGTCAACAGCGGAGTGAGCAGAAGGAATCCACCCCGGCGGTGCCGGCCGGTGGCGTTCCCGGGGTCCAGACCAATACGGTCAAGGGGACTGCGAATGCTCCCGCTCCTCTACCGCCGGTTATCGCCCCTGTTGCCGGAACCAAGAATGATGAGACCTTGAATTATGAAGTGAACCGTTCCTCCGCAAAGATTGTTGAGCCGCTTGGGGCGTTATCAAAAATATCGGTGGCGATCATGGTGGACGGGAAGTACGAACCGGGTGTGCCGGCGAAAAACGGTCAACCGGTCAAGCCAAAATACGTTCCCCGAACCCCTGATGAATTGTTGAAAATAGAATCCCTGATTAAAAGCGCCGTCGGTTTCAGCGGAGACCGGGGGGATCAGATGGCTGTAGTAAATGTGCAATTTCAGGAATCCGGTGATGACGCTCCGGCGGAACTGTTGAAGTGGTGGGAGCAGCCGTTCTTCATGGATCTTATGAGAAACGGGCTCCTGGGTCTCGGTTTTGTCGCGCTGCTGCTGCTGGTTGTCCGCCCCATGCTGAAGATGCTGGTGCCGCCACCGGAGCCGGTAGCGATGCATTCCATAGAGCCCATTGCTCTTGGCATGGAACAGCAGGGACAGCTTCCGGGACCGGCGGATGCTCATGTGTCTCGCCTGGGACTGAAGAGTATCAGTCAGCTTGAGCTCCTGGAAACGGTGACGCAGGAACCATACATGGCCGCTCAGATATTGCAGACCTGGCTTCGGCAACCAGAGCAATAGATGGCCGCCCAGATATTGCAGACCTGGCTCCGGCAACCAGAGCAATAAAGTTACTTTCACAGTTATCCCTGGCAACAGGTATCCCACAGTCATTTTAAGTAGAGGTTCATGTGAACGGAGCGGATAAAGCAGCTATTCTTCTGTTATTTCTCGGGCCGGAGGCCACCGGAAAAGTCTATGAGCATATGGACGACGACGAGATAAAAAGAATCAGTCAAAGCATGACCAGTCTGGGGTATGTCTCCCGGGCGACAATTGAAGAGGTGGTCCAGGAATTCAACCATCTGACTGATCCCGAGTCCGGTTTTTTCTCGCAAGGGGAAGACTTTGTCCGGAAAGTGCTGGAGCAGGCATTGGGGCCGGAAAAGGCCGAGGCCCTTCTTCAGGAAATTTATACCTCCACCCGGGCGGACCTGGCAAATATTCTCGGCAATATGGATTCCAGGACCGTGGCCAACTTCCTTTCCCAGGAGCACCCCCAGACCGTGGCGGTCATCCTGGCTAAACTGCGTCCCAAGCAGTCCGGCGATGTCATTTCGCTTCTCCCCTACGACATGCAGGCTGAGGTGGTTTTAAGGATCGCGGATGTTGAGCAGGTCTCCCCCGATATCCTCACCGAGATCGAGGAAGTGGTCAGGAAAGAGCTTACCTCCCTTGGCGGATTGCAGCGCTACAAGGTCGGCGGTTTGGAAAAGGTGGTGGAAGTCTTCAGCCATCTTGATCGGAGCAGGGAAAAACAGATTCTGGATCGGCTGGACGAGATCAATCCTCCCTTGGCGGATGTTATCCGGAAGCATCTGTTTACCTTTGACGATGTCTTCAATCTTGATGATCGCGGCATTCAGGCTATCATGCGCGAGGTCAACAGCGGCACTCTGACCCTGGCGATCAAGACCTGCACCGATGACTTAAAGGAAAAGATCTTCCGCAATATCTCCAGTCGCGCGGCCCAGATGATCAGGGAGGATCTGGAGGTGATGGGTCCGGTACGGCTTTCCGATGTGGAGAAGGCCCAATCCGAAGTGGTAAAGGTTGCCAGTCGTCTGGAGGAAGAGGGAAAGATTGTTATTGCCGGTCGTGGTGGCGAAGATGTCCTCGTCTAGGATTATCAAGTCATTGGCTGAAGCGAGGGTCGCCGAACATTTCTTTCTGGAAGATTTTGGGGGAGAGGAGGAACCGACTGCCGACTATCCCGTTGATGAAACCTTTCGCCCCCTGTTTGCCGAGTTCACGGTGGCGTCGGTTGCGGCGACCATGGCGCCGGGTTCCGGTAATGATGCCTTTGAACATATGTTTGCGGAGTATATGCCCCAGCCGGTGATCGTTATTGAAGAGCCACCGGAGCCGGCGATTGACATCGAGGCGCTCCTGGCCGGGATGATCAGTGTAGAAGAGGCTCAGCAACGGATTGATGAAGCATACGATAATGGTTTCGCCGAAAGCAGGCGGCAGTTTGAGGAAGATTTAACCGTAGTCAGCCGGGCTTTTGGCGCGGCAGTTGCAGAGATGAGAGAACTGCGTGAGTTGGTGCTGAAGGGAAGTGAGGATGAGCTGCTGGGACTCGCCATCAAATTGGCGGAACGGATTATTCGACAGGAGATCACCCTTGATCGCACCATTTTGGCAAGGACTGTTGCCGAGGTCGTGGAGAAAATTACGGAGCGTGATGGTGTTGTCATCCGCTTTAATCCGGAAGATTACAGAATCATGACCGAGAGCGGCGCCCTTGTCCAGGCGGGGGTAGCCGACATGGCGCGAATGGACGTCAAGGCTGATGAGGATGTTACCCTTGGCGGATGTCTTGTGGAGACTTCCACGGGGCAGATAGATGGCCAGATAGAGTCCCAGTTGACTGAATTATTCAATCAGTTGAAGGAAAAGCGGGTTTCCCACTCAGGTGAACCCGAGGATGAACAAGAGGAAGCGTTCCTTCCCTAAGTCGAAGGTTTTCGGGAAATCCATGGAAACTCCAAAGATCAATCTTGACCGGTATCTTTCCGTTGTAGAAAAGACCAATCCGCTTCGGGTCCACGGAAAGGTGACTCAGGTAGTGGGTCTGGTTATCGAGGGGTACTGTCCCAATGCATCGGTGGGATCACTCTGCCGAATTCATCCGCAGAATGGTCCTCCCATCCCCGCGGAAGTGGTCGGATTTCGCGAGAGCAAGACTTTGATCATGCCGCTGGGAGAGTTGCGGGGGGTCGGACTGGGAAGCCTCATCACGGTCCTTCGGCAAAACGCCTCGTTGGGGGTTGGGCCCGCCATGCTGGGGCGGGTGATCGACGGCCTTGGCGTCCCCCTTGATGATGGCGGTCCCATCGATACTACCGAAGAATTTCCCATCTACGCAACTCCCGTGAACCCCATGAAGCGCAAATCCATTGATCGTCCGCTGGATCTTGGGATACGCGCCATTAACGGCCTCCTGACCTGCGGCGAGGGGCAGAGGGTGGGGATCATGGCAGGGTCGGGCGTTGGTAAGTCAACGTTATTGGGGATGATTTCCCGTTATACCGAGGCCGATGTCAATGTTATCGCTCTCATCGGGGAACGGGGACGAGAGCTCAAGGAGTTTATCGAAAAGGATCTTCAGCAGGAAGGCCTTGACAAGTCGGTGGTGGTGGTGGCCACCTCCGACCAGCCGCCCCTCATCCGGATGCGGGGGGCGTATATCGCCACCACCATCGCCGAGTATTTTCAGTCCAAGGGAAAAAGAGTACTCCTTATGATGGATTCGGCCACCCGGTTCGCCATGGCCATGCGGGAGGTGGGGTTGGCCATCGGAGAGCCCCCTACAACCAAGGGGTACACACCTTCCGTTTTTGCCGCCCTCCCGAAATTGCTGGAGCGGAGCGGCAATTTCCCTTGCGGGAGTATTACCGGCCTCTATACCGTCCTTGTGGAAGGGGATGACTTCAATGAACCGATCTCCGACGCCATGCGGAGTATTCTTGACGGGCATATTGTTCTTTCCCGGGATCTGGCGGCGCGCAACATTTATCCCCCCATAGATGTCATGGCCAGCGCCAGCAGGGTCATGACCAACGTGACCGATCGTGCTCACCAAAAGTTGGCGGGACAGTTCAAGGAGCTTCTTGCCACCTATCGGCAGGCCGAGGATCTCATTAACATCGGAGCCTATAAGGGGGGGAGCAATCCCAAGATTGACCAGTCCATTGCCAAAATGGATGAAATGAATGCTTATCTAAAACAGGACGTTCGCCATGGTTGCAGTGTGGAAGATGCAATCAGCGGTTTGCAGGGAATTATCGGTTCGGTCTGATTTTTTTGATAATGAGATGAAGGATGTGTCATGGCCCAAAAGGAGTTCAAGCTGCAGCAGGTGCTGAACGTGCGGGAGGAAGAAGAAAAGAGATGTACCCGTGAGTTTGCCGCAGCCAGAGAGGAGTACGAGTCGGCGTGTACCCGTCTGGAGGAGGCTATAGAGTCCGTAAACCAGCTTGACAGGGATGTTCAGCGCCAACAGCGGGAAGGAATTTCCGCCGTTGAACTCCAGATGTATTCGGAATTTTTCCAAAGAAAAAGCGTGGATATCAGATTTCAGCGTCTGGAAACGGAAACTCTCAATCGCAACATGGATGAAAAGAGGGAACTTCTGGTGGAGGCGGCAAAAGATAAGAAGGCTTTGGAGATTCTTAAAGAGAAGAAGGCCTTGGAGCACAGACGAGAGCTTGCCGAGAAGGAAAGACTGTTTTTGGAAGAGATTGCAATACGCAATAAGTTACACGGACGCTGATGGTCAGCGGTGATGCTGGTGCACTTATATGAAGAATATTATTGTTGTAGAGACGCGAGGTGGGGCGATGGTGACTGGACAGGTTGAGATGCAGGTTCAGGAAACTGTGGGGGGAGGTAAGACGATGGCCGGCCAGTCACGGCCGCTCTCTCCTCGTCACACCTCGGATACTTCGCTTTTTGCGCTGTTATTGCGAGACAGGTCGACTCCCGGAACAGAACAACCCACTGCAAAGTCGCCGGAACTGGAGCGCCGTAATTTGGAGGGTCGCGAACGGTTTGCCACGGAATCGTTACGGAACATAGGGAGTCCGCCCGATGAACTGAATCCCGTAACGGCGCCGTCCATGGATGTTACCACTGTTCAACGGTCTGTTGCCGGTCGACTGAATTCAGTTCTTTCCGCGGGCCAAGCTTTTGGCGAGAACAATCCCGCCGCCACTCTGACACTGCGTACCGCTATCAGTCAGAAAGTTGACACTCTCCAGGCGACTGATCCCTCCGGTGAATTGCGCGGGTCGAGGATGAAGAGCCTTGAGCCGGCTGTGGCATCCGGTAACCCTTATCCCATTGCCCAAGGCAGTTCGGTTCTGAACGGTCAAGAGTATGGAGTGGTTGGCCGGCAAACAGTCAATGGCGGCGCCAATCGGCGCAGGAGTCAGGACGCAGCCGCACAAAAAGAGACGGCATCACTCCCCGTGGATGGAAAAGAGAATAACAACGCATTGCCGGTTGCGGTAGCCGGCGAGCCGGTATCGGCGATAGTGAAACCGGTGCTTGCCGCAGTCATTCCGGGAATAGTTCCGCCGACCAGCGCCGTTGTCAGGAAAGGGAAAGGGGCTGGGGCGGCGGTGACTGTTTCTAAACAGGCGAACGCTGCCGGAGCTATTTGGGGTAAACCAACTCAGGCAAAATCATCAGTTCAATCGGCGGAAAAGCCGATAATGAAAGAACGCGTTCGTATTCCAAAGGGTTCTCTCGATTCGGCGGCGTCGGTCGCAGTAGTACCGACTACCGTAACGTCAGAAGTCATGGCGCTCCATACCATGGCGGGTGAGGTTTTGAGTGCGGTTGCCGCGCGCCAAGAGAACGCACTTCCTGTTCAGAACGCACCTTCCGTATCTACCGAGACCACAATCCTCTCGCAAAATATCGCCGCGGCGCCGCGACAGGAAGTTTCGTCAGTTTCGTCCGCGGCAGTTAGCGGGCAGTCAGTATCTTCGCCGGTATCGGTTGTTCCCACGGCAGTGGCACCGGGAGTCGTGACACCTGAAGCTCCAGTCGTAACCACCGTGGCGACTGCGACGGTGGCTCCTTCCGCTTTCCGGGAAGAGTTCGCGCGTTCTGTCCGGAATGTCGCTTCCTTCGCTGCTGAAACTGCGACCCGCCCGCAAGCCGTTGCCCCGGCGTTGCAACAGGTAGGGACATCGGCTCCTACTATGGCATTTAGCGCGCCGGCAGTATTGTCGCCGGTATCGGTAGCTTCAGCAGCAGTCGCACCGGAAGTCGTGGCCTCTGAAGCACCGGCAGTCGGCAATGTGGCGACCGCGACGGTGACTCCTTCCGCTCCCCGGCAAGAGAGCGCCACTCCAGTCCGGAGTGCGCCGTCGGTAATTACCGAGACCACGATTCGCCCGCAAGCCGTAGCCTCGGCACCGCAACAGGCAGTGACGTCGGCGCCCATCGCGGCAGCTAGCGAGCCGGTAGCATCGTCGCCGGTATCGGTAGTGTCAGCAGCAGTCGCACCGGAAGTCGTGGCCATTGAAGCACCGGCAGTCGGCAATGTGGCAACCGCAACGGTGGCTCCTTCCGCTCCCCGGCAAGAGGTTGCTAGCTCTGTTCAGAGCGCACCTGCTACGATTACCGAGACGACAATCCGCCCACAGGTCGTCGCCGTAGCGCCGCAACAGGCCGTGACGTCGGCTCCCACTGCGGCGTCCAGCGAGCCGGTAGTGTCATCTTCGGCACCAGTCGCCTCAGCGGCAGTCGCATCGGAAACCGTGACCATTGAAGCACCGGCAGTCGGCAATGTGCCAACCGCAACGGTGGCTCCTTCCGCTCCTCGGCAAGAGAGTGCTACTCCTGTCCGGAGTGCGCCGTCAGTAATTACCGAGACCACGATTCTCCCGCAAGTCGTAGCCTCGGCGCCGCAACAGGCAGTGACGTCGGCACCCATCGCGGCAGCCGGCGAGCCGGTAGCATCGTCTCCTGTATCGGTAGCGTCAGCGACAGTCGCACCGGCAGCCGTGACCATTGAAGCTCCGGCAGTCGGCAATGTGGCAACCGCAACGGTGGCTCCTTCCGCTTCTCGGCAAGAGAGCGCCACTCCAGTTCAGAGTGCACCGTCAGTAACCACCGGGATCACGATTCAACCGCAGGTCGTAGCCTCGGCGCCGCAACAGGCAGTGACGTCGGCTCCCATCGCGGCAGCCAGCGAGCCGGTAGCATCGTCTCCTGTATCGGTAGCGTCAGCGACAGTCGCACCGGCAGCCGTGACCATTGAAGGTCCGGTAGTCGGCAATGTGGCGACCGCGACGGTGACTCCTTCCGCTCCTCGGCAAGAGAGCGCTACTCCTGTCCAGGGTGCGCCGTCAGTAATTACCGAGACCACGATTCGCCCTCAAGCAGTAGCCTCTGCGCCGCAACAGGCAGTGACGTCGGCTCCCATCGCGGCAGCCAGCGAGCCG
>CAIYUY010000095.1 GCA_903929485.1 uncultured Desulfuromonadales bacterium | reverse complement strand
GTTTGCTCGGAAATTGTGAAGGGTGAACGGGTTCCTGCTGGGTATGTACTTTGCCGCGAATCACCTTATCCGTAGGGAGTAGTCATGGCCAACTGTCATGGGACAAGATAAAGGGGACCGGATTTATTTCCGGTCCCCTTTTTTTGTTTGACTGCGCCATACGGCAAGAGTACGCTAATTGTGAGCTTTTCACTGTAAAAATTTTTCAGCCCGCGCCAAGAGGAGATGCCATATGCGAGATGTAACCCAAAAACCAACGTTCGTTAAAAAACCACTCATTGCGGCGCTCATGCTCCTGGGAATTTTTCTGCTCTTGGTGCTCCCTGCTCAGGCGCTTACGCTGGCGCCCGGCAATGTGGCCCTGGGAAAAACCGCCAAGGCCGATGCTGAATGGAATGGATGGGTTGCTTCCCATGCAACGGATGGCACGGATAATTTTTGGAATGCGGGAGACTGGTCGCAACACTGGCTGGAGGTGGACCTCGGGCGGCTCTATTCGTTATCTCATGTCGACCTCTTTTATCCGGCTCAAAGCGGCGGGGTGACGTTCAACCTTTATGCCGGCACAAACGATGACGCCTGGAATGACCCCTGGAACAACAATACCAACTGGAAGTTCATTGCGTCAGGGAACTTGTCCGATATTCATTCCGAAAACATCACAACCAATGGCGCGACTGCTCAGTATTTAAAGTATGAAGTTGTCAGCGCCGGCGATTGGGTGGGGCTTACCGAGATATCGGCATACGGCTCTACATTCACGGTTCCCGAACCAAGCACCGCCCTGCTCCTTTGCGCCGGCCTTGGAGGATTGGCATACATCAGAAGATCGGGCCGAGGTGCCTGATTGAGAACGACGGCCAAGCTCTCCACATCCGGCGCCCGGCTTTGGTGGCGCGAGGATGCTCTCCCTCTTGTGCGATAGATTCTCACGTTGCATCTCAAGACGGAGTGCATATTGGTTGACTCATGAGAGATTAGGCCTTATCGTGGGACGTATATCGTTTCAAGCCCTCTTTTTCTACTTTTTGGGGAGTTTAAAAAGATACGGCGTGAAATTCCTCTATCGATCGATGGTTAGCAAGGGAGCTCGTCATGCCGCTGATTCAATGGAAGGAATCGTATTCGTTGAAAAATACCGTACTCGACACTCAGCACAAGAGATTATTCAAAATTCTGAATAAATTATATGAAGATTTCATGCATGGCATTACCGACTTGGCCTATGAATCCGCTCTCGACAATATAATCGCATTCACAAAATACCATTTTCAAACAGAAGAACAGATCATGCATAAGATCAAACATCCCCATTCCTATAGTCATAAGCAAGAACATAACCGGTTCTCGGACAAAATACATGAGCTTAAAAATTCCCCGGGACGGGACACCCATGAAAAAGCCAATGAATTAATAAAATTTCTTGTCAACTGGGTACTTCACCACATCGTTGTTGAAGACCGTAAGATAGCACATCATTGATCTGTCCGAAATGCTCCCACGAGCAGGCTGGGGGGCTGAGTCGGCGCCTTCCATGTAAGGTGATTTGCGCAAAAAATACACCGAACACCTGTCATCCTGTTTGATTATCCGTGCAAGGTTTTTCTGCTAGCGTGAGCAGATGAACCTTGCTTCGCCCCTAACTACTATAAAACAACGTTCAGAATGATGGTATGTTTTTTGTTTTGAATAACCTTAGATCAACTAAAAAGTTAACCGAGGACATTTCATGCCGTTTTTAGCTTGGGTTAACAAAAACCAGGCAGTCAGCAGCACCGCTGAAGCGCCGTACCACTTGTTGCAATTTCAAACTTCACACGGCGACGTTGAAGCTGATAATGTGTTGATTCATGGCGATAACCTCCCGGCATTGAAAGCGCTGCTTCCGCTTTACAGGGGTCAAGTGAAGTGTATATTCATTGATCCACCATATAATACACAATCTGCTAACGGTGTATCGCCTTGATTTCAGCGCCACCATCAAGACCGCCGATGATCTGAAACAGGTTCTCATTGAAATACAAAAAGCAAAGTACGCCACTGATATCATGCGGTTCAGGGGATATCTGGGGAGTCAGTACTCCAACAAAAACAATACGACAGTCGCGACCATCAACAATCATGAAAGAAGAATCGGGATACCGATCATCGGCATCTACGTACTTGGACACAAACTCGACAGTACCGACGCCTCAATAATCGGCGTCAACCGAACATACAGGGATCCGGTTACCGGCGAATTGTTGACGGTAAGGGAGAGCTTCATCGAAAGTCTCACCCATGACAGTTATGTGATCCAAATTCCGAACCTGGCGCGGAAACGTCGTAATGATCTTGAAAAGCTTTTAAGCAACTTCGACCAGAGTACGTATGTTGATCCGGATCACCATATTTTGAACATCAAGGAAGAGGAGTATCCGGAGAAGCATCGTTCACTTATCCGGCGGTTGCAGGCGGCGATACTGGAACCGGAGATGAGAAAGCAGATGGAGATTGAAGATGGTATTCTTGATGAATTTGAGGATATGCAGCGACGGATACTGCAACTGATGCAGAAAACAGCCGAAGCCGAAAAAAGGACAGACGTTGCAAGGCAGAGAATCAGCGAAGTCCAACGTGAGGCAGACGAGGCTCGGAGGAAAACAGTTGCCGCCGAACGTGAGGCAAAAAAAGAAGTGGCGCGCAATTTAAAAACAGCGGCTGTTTCCATGGAGACAATCATGCAGGCGACCGGTTTGAGTCGGGAAGAGGTTGATGCTCTTTGACAGCTATTTTGACTGGTGCGACGGAAAGCTCTGTTGAAATAAACCTCCGACATTTAGTGCGTATCACCTGGCTACCGGATAAGATCATCGTTTCAAGTGGCTAATCGGTCTCGAAACTCAGCCGGCAAACGCCGACTTTCCCGCAAAATTTACTACTGCATACCCGGTGGTAAGATTCACCTCCTGATACGGCGGGGTGAAGAGCACCCCCGGCTGGTCAGGCGTCACCCGGTAATGCCCCGCCTTGAGCGCCGAAAAGCCATGCCAGCCACCCGTGGCGATGGATTCAAAGCTGTCATCTCCCGATAACAGCACCGAGATCCAGGATCCGGCAGCGCCATCCACCGAAACCTGGCCATAAATCTTCAGGTTTCCGTCATCGGCGGATTCGGCTTCCAGGTATTCATTGCGGTAATTGACACCGGCGGAAAAATAGCGAATGCGCATGTACCCTCTCTCCCCCCAAGACTCTCCCCAGGAGTTACGCAGGATCCAGCAGCCGTTCCCCCCTTCCGGCGGGTTGTCGTCCCATCCGACCAAGGCGATAGCGTGGTTAGTTGCGCTGACGGGGTACGGCAGCTTATTCGGATAAATCCGGGTATCTTCATATACTCCTGATTTGTAGGCGCGAAAGGCGCTGCAATTCAGGATGTTCCCTGCGACGGCGCCATAGCGGTAGATGGCCCGTTTGATCCGGTTGACGGTCTCCCAGTAGTTGTAGGGGTAGACCAAACCGTAGCGCCGGAAGGTAATCCGGGGGGCCGACTTGGCGGCTTCTACCAGGATGGCCGGCGGTGTGACGCCGGCCCCCAACATGTACGGTATGAAGGGGAAATCTTCTTCCCGGCAGAGCCCCTCCAAGCCGGTGGGATTCCCCCATGGCTCCCCTGATCTGGTCCTACCGGAGAACCCATTGTCATAGATGCTACCCAAGTACATGGGGGAAAGGGAAATGCAGTTGTCATCATAAAGGCCGTTCCGACGGTTGTACGAGGCCTCGGCGGCGGCGGCGACGGCAAAAGACTGACAAAGCACGGTCTCCGCCTGATCGCGGATCGGGCCGATGTAGCTGCGGCCGTTGATGTCGCGCAGGTCGAACTTGGCCGGCAATTCCGGATCAGGGGGCGCCGGCGCCGGCGGGATGACGATCCGGGTAACATCGCAAGGTCTTACGTCGGCCTGGGTGGCGGCGTACCCATACTCGTCATAGGCCCAGTTGTGGCCCACCTGGAAGCGGAAGCCGTTATGTTTGATGGTGGCCCGGATGTTCTCCAGGGTATCATAATCGTTAAAGGGGAGTAACCCGTCCAGGGGGCTCCCGTCGGCAAAGGCTCTCCCACGGCGGCACAGCAACGGACCGCCGGCCGCGGTCAGGGCCAACGCACCGGCGCCCATCAGAAAATCACGTCGTCTCATCGCTGCTCCTCCCCTAACCTGTTAATTTTGATACTCATATCACGGCGCACCGTCCCGCACCGCCCAGAGATAATAGCTGCCATAGGTAGAAGCATTAATAACCCCGCTCTCCGGGTAGATGAACCAGGGGGAGTCATTGCTGCTGGTGGTGAAAGCTGTCGCCGTCCAGATCCCCTGGGCCTGGACGCTAAGGAAGAGGTGGTCGAACGGAAGCGCCGGGTTGCCTTGGCTGTAGTCAATCAGGCTCTGTATTTCCAGCCGGTTCGGCAGGCGCCAGTCGCCGGAGCTTGAGCCGTCGCTCAGCCCGCAGATACCCGTGTGCAGAGCTCCGACCCAGGTGAGCGCCTGACCATACCTGAGCACCGAGAAGGTGGCGGATACCGTGGGCGTGGCAGGTTGTATTCTTTTCTGTCCGCCTGCCTCATCCGTACAGTTGGCGTCCTTCAGCCAGACCAGCTTGGTCAGATTGTCGGTGAACGCGCCGTTGCCGTTGTCGGTAAAGCGAGGCGTAGGCCAGAGAGCCCCCTTCTGGTGATAGCCGTCGTCCCCCGCGGCATAGCTGAAGCGTTGCCCGGTCCGGGGAAGGCTGATCGTCCCGGCAGTGGCGGCGTCCCGCACCGGCCAGACCAGGAACGGGATTTTCTTGAAGGGAGGGTTCACCAGCCCGAACAGGAAGTGGATGGTCCACGCCTGAGTGGCAAGGGCCGCTGAGGTGGTGGATGACCAGTAAGAATAATTGGCCACGCCGTTGAACGGGAGAGGGGCGGCGGTGTCGGCCGTCTGCATCGGTCCCACGGACGGGTTCCAGCGGCCCAGATTGACGAGGCTGTTCAGCTCGGTGACGTTGGGCAGTCGCCAGTCGCCGGCTTTCGAGTCGTCGCTCAGGCCGCAGATACCGGAAGCCAGGCCGTTGGCGGCGGCAAGGGCGTCATTCCAGTTCTTCCTGCCGATGCAGGCGGCGTCCTTCAGCCAGATCAGGCCGGTCAACCTGTCGGTTACGGCGCCGTTGTTGCTGTCCGCAAAGCGCGGGGAAGGCCATGCAGCTCCTTTTTGCAGACTGCCGTCATCACCGGGTTGGTAGGTGGCGACCTGCCCGGTCCGGGGGAGTAGCACGGCGGTTACCGGCGGCGCCGCGGTGGCGACGAAGTCGTAGCCCGCAAGGTTGCTTCCGCTCATCACCGTCGGTCGAGCCGCCGGGGTGAACCGATAACCGGCCAGGGCCGGGTTCACCGAGTAGCCGCCGTTTTTCACCCCATGGACGGTGTAGTAGCCGCCACTGTCGGTGGCTGCCGAGGCAGTCATGGCGCCGCTCACGGTCACCACAACTCCGGCCAGGGGAACGCCGTTAAGAACGATTTTCCCCGAGATAGAGGGGCCGTCTCCCCCGCCGGAACTGCACGCGGACAGTCCCATGGTCACGAGTATCAGCAGCAGTCGTTTCATTGCACACCTCTTTCTTTACGCATCAGAGCAGACATCCCACCCGGGGTGATAACGGTGATTACTACCGGCGCGTCTCCCTTGCCGGGTGGAGATGGGTAAAGATTACTCGCCGTCAAGGGAGGGCAGGGTGAGCCTGAAAAAAGGGGACTGGAAAAATTCCCGTCCCCTTTTGCATTGTCCGGCAATCTTTGTTTCCCGCCGCAGGACGCTCCCGGCCACAGGCGGGGATGACCGCTGGAAATTACACGAGCATCATTTCCGCGACAGCCGATGGACACACTCAACCATATGAATCGCGTTTTCCGGAGGCACCGTAGGCAATATGCCGTGACCGAGATTGAAGATATGTCCCGGCCGACCGGCGTTCTCGTCCAGAACCCGCTGGACTTCCCGCTCAATGATCTCCGGGGACGCAAAGAGCACGGTGGGGTCCAGGTTCCCCTGCACCGCCATCTCCGGACCCAGGATGTCACGAGCTTTTCCCAAATCCAGATGCCAATCCAGCCCCATGACGTCCCCCCCCGCCCGCTTCACGATGTCCAGCATGCTCCCGGCCCCCTTCACGAAGTGGATGACAGGGGTTTCCAGCCGGTTCAAGCCGTTGATAAGTTTGGTAGTATAGGGAAGGACATATCTCACGTAATCGGCCGGGGAGAGGACTCCGCCCCAGGTGTCAAAGATCTGGATCGCCTGAGCCCCCGCCTTGATCTGGGCGTTCAGGTATTCCATATCCATGGTGGTCACCTTCTCCATGAGGGCGTGATAGACTTCCGGCGCGGTGTACATCATCCGCTTCATGGTCGCCCAATCCTTGGATCCCTTCCCTTCCACCATGTAGCAGGCCAGGGTGAACGGGGCCCCGCCGAAACCGATGAGCGGAACCTTCCCCTCCAGCTCCCGACGAAGGATCTTGATGGTTTCCAGGACATAGGGGACATCCTGTTCCATCTGGGGAATCCGGAGCGCCTCCACATCGGCCATGGTCCGGATGGGGCTCTCGAAGAGCGGGCCGGGAACGAAATCCAGCTTCATCCCCATGGGCTCCACCGGGGTCAGAATGTCGGAGAACAGAATAGCGGCGTCCACCTTGAGAATATCCACGGGCTGAATGGAGACCTGGGCGGCCAGCTCGGGACTCTTGCAGAGCTCCAAAAAAGTACACTTGGAGCGGACCCGCATGTACTCGGGCAGATAACGACCGGCCTGGCGCATGAGCCAGACGGGAGTGCGATCAACGGGTTTGCCCCAGCAAGCATCCAAAAAACGATTATTCATACAAATTACTCCTTTCGGAAATGGCGGTTTGGAAAGATTTCTCTCCCATTAATAGAATGCCGCTTGCACTTTTTCAAGATATTTTTTAAGCTGTAGCGGTTGACACCACGGATAGTAACAATTCAGCATCATACAAAAAGCTTTTCACTCGGATTTAATGAATGGTACGGGCAAAAATATGAACAGGGCAACTCTCTACACCCTCCTTGCGACGCTCCTCTTGGGCATCGCCTCCGATCCGTCCCTTTCCGCCGCCGAACCGCATAATGCCGGGGTCACCCTGCTGAAAGACTCTGAGTTTTCGGGCACACTCATGAGCGGTATAAAAAACGCCCGCAAAAATATCGTCTGCTCCTACTATCTCTTCGTGGTCCAAGGAAAAAACGAGTCGGAAAAAATCCTGGAGGAGTTGGTCCGGGCGCGCCGACGGGGGGTGGAGGTCCGGGTGATCCTGGAAAAGAGCCTGCGGAAAGACCGGCTGAATGAGGAAAATCTCCATACCGCCTCCCTGCTGGCCCGTGGAGGGGTCAAGGTCTTTTTCGATACCCCCGAGGTGGTGACCCATCTGAAGGTAACCGTCATCGACGGCCGTTTCGTTTTCCTGGGGAGCCACAACCTGACCCAAGGGGCGCTCCGGCAGAACCATGAGCTTTCCGTCCTCATCGACTCCCCGGAAATCGCCGGTGAGACCCTTGCCTATCTCAATCAACTCTGAAGCGACCGGAGAAATTCCAGCAGACAATCATTGAAGGCGCCGGGATTTTCCAGGTTCGCCATATGGCCGGCATGGGGAATGACGCCGAGACGGCAACCGGGAATGCCGGCGGCAATCTCCCAGGCCCTCTCCAGCGGCGCCGCCCTGTCATCCTCGGCGCCCATGGCCAGCGCCGGGCAATGAAAAGAACCCAGGAGTTCGGTGTAATCCTTCCGTTCACGCATGGCTAAAAGACCACCGGCCAGCCCCCGCGAATCGGTTCCGGTCATCCAGCCATAGACCTCCCCCACCAGCTTCGGTCGCTCCAGCAGACTTTCCCTGGCAAAGAGAACCTGCTCGAAGGATTCGACGATGACATCCGGACCAAACTTCATGACCCCTTGGGCAAGCTTCAGCCGTTGTTCCTTCCCCTCCGCGTCGTCGGCATGGGCGCGTGTGGTGATGAAACAGGCGCCGGAGATCCTTTCCGGATAGCGTTCCAGGAGGTTAAAGAGGACATAGCCACCCATGGACATCCCCCCCACCACCGCCCTGGGGATATCCAGATGATCCAGCAACGCCACCAAATCATCGGCAAAAAGATCCATGGAGTAGGGACCATCCGGGGCGTCGCTATCGCCAAACCCCCTCAGGTCCGGGGCGACAACCCGAAACCCGGCGCCGGGAAGGGCGTTCAATTGCGGACGCCACATCTTCCGGCAGAGCGGAAAGCCATGGATGAGGAGCAGCACCGGACCGCTCCCCACATCGTCATAGGCCAGGGAAATACCGTTTATGATTGCATTCATGTCAGAAATCCTTTCCGGGACCGGGGACCTGTTTTATTTAAGCATGATGAAACCCATCTGTCTCCCGGTGACGCCGTTGTCCCGGCGGTGGGAGAAAAAGAGTTCGGAGGTGCAGGAAACACAGTGCGGCGCGACCTCGATGTTCTCTTCCCCCAGACCGGCATCGCGGAGCTGCGCCACGTTTGCCGCCGACATGTCCAGCCGCCACTTCCCCTCTCCCGAGGGTTCCGCAAACCGCTCATACCCCCCACCTTGGCTGCGAAAAGCCTCCAGGACAGGGAGATCCACTTCGTAACAACAGGGGCTGATGGCCGGACCGACGGCGGCGAGTATCCGGGAGGGATCGGAGCCGAAGAGCTCCACCATGGCCGCCACCCCCTTGGCGCTAATGTTCCCGGCTGTCCCCTTCCACCCGGCGTGAAGCGCCGCGACGACTCTCTTCTCCGGGTCCAGGAGGAGCAGCGGCACACAGTCAGCGACACTCACCGCGATCATGACCTCCGGTTGATTGGTGATGATCCCGTCACATGTCAGCCGCTGAAAGTGAAGATAGTCCGGGTTGGGAGTATCGATGACCAGAAGATCGACGCCATGGACCTGGGTGACGGCCACGAACCGCTCCGGACCGCCGCCGAAGGCGTTAGCAAGAAGGTGGCGATTCCCTTCCACATTATGAGCTGCGTCCAGGGTGGTCGTCCCCAGGTTCAATGAATTGTAGGGGGGGCGAGAGACCCCTTCGTGGCGGGTCGTGAACCCATGGGACGATATCCCGGAGGCGGTGAAAAGTTCCGGTTCAAGGTAATGGATTTTATCGGCTTTACTCTGCTTCATGACTTCTCCAGATAATCAAGTATCCGCTGCATGTCATCGGGCAACGGGGTGGTGAACTCCAGGTAGCGTCCGTCCACGGGATGGATGAAGCCGAGGGTCATGGCGTGAAGGGCTTGGCGATTCAGATCCAGGATCAGCTTCTTCAGGCGACTGTCGGTTATCCCGGCCAGACGACTCCCGCCGCCATAGACCTCATCCCCCACCAATTGATGCCCCTTCTCCGAGAGATGAACCCGGATCTGGTGCGTCCGTCCGGTCTCCAGCCGAAGTTCCAGAAACGTCAACCGCGGATAACGGGTCAGAACCTTCCAGCGAGTAACAGCCCGCTTGCCGTGACGCGCCGTTGACGACATTTTTTTGCGATCCACCGGATGGCGGCCAATCTCCGACTCGATCCGCCCGCTCTCTTCCAGCGGCCCGCCAAAAACGATGGCCCGATATACCCGCTTGACCGTGTGGAGCCGAAACTGTTCCGCCAACCCCTGGTGAGCCCGGTCGTTCTTGGCCGCCACCAGGATGCCGGAGGTATCCTTATCGATGCGGTGGACGATCCCCGGACGGAGTTCGCCGCCGATCCCCGAGAGATCATGACAATGCCCCAGGAGGGCGTTCACCAAGGTGCCGCTGCTGTTTCCCGCCCCCTGGTGAACCACCATGCCGGCAGGTTTGTTGATTACCACCAGGTCGGCATCCTCATGGAGGATCTCCAGGGGGATCTCCTCCGCCATCGGCTCGGCTGGAACGGGAGCGGGAACGATGACGCAAACATCTTCGCCCCCTTTCAGCTTGAGCGATGCGCGTTCCGGTTGGCCGTTCACCGTTACGCGCCCCTCTTCAATGAGCCGTTGCACCGTGGAACGGCTCAATTCGGTCATCTCCCGGCGGATCACCAGATCAAGACGGGAAAAGGTCTCCTGGGAAGGAGCGATAAAGTTTCTAGTTTCCATATGAGCGCCCACACAAAACGAGGCGCGGTTACCCTGCCGCGCCTCGTCGGTTCGATACGTTTTTTGATGATCACCGGATCGGGAACTCCGGCATCCCCGCATACTAGCAGAAACGAGGGAAAAAGTTAATCCCCGAAAGTGCGGCGCGACTCAAAGATAGCAAGTAATATTGCAAGGTGTGGTAAGATTGCGGAACCGGCGGAGAAATAACGTCGTAAGGGACATACGGAGCCTCCCCGGGAAGATCCTCCATTATTCATGAGGTACATCATGAAAAAAAACTCCCCATCGGAATTCAGACCTTCCGGGAGATCCGCGAAAAAGGTTATTACTACGTGGAGATGGCTCCCCAAGGGAAGGCGCCGGCCCAGCTGAAGAGCAGAGGATATGCGGAGAAATACCGGCAGTACGATGAACCGATCAGCCTCATCGGCGTGGAATTCAGCCGGGAGAGCAGGAACATCGTGGGATTCCAGGTGGAGAGTGCCTGAAATGCCAACCCTTCCACATCCCAACCACCCCTCTCCCCGGTGGGAGACCCGTCCTGAGTCCTTCGACGACGCTCAGGACAGGCATGGTCGAAGGAGGGACGGGGCGAGGGGGAGTCCGGTGGCTGAGCGTAGTCCCTGAGCGGAGTCGAAGGGAAGTCGAAGGGGAGTCGAAGCCGTCGGTTTTCTTTACACTTTTTGTCGGATTTCTTTACAGTTTCTCCGCCGGCGTCGCTATTTGTCCGCCCGTTCGCTCTCCTTCTTTCGCGCCTTCTTTCTCCCTTTCACGCCGTTATTACCCGCTCTCCCGCATCGCCGGCGCCAGGCTCCGAACAGTCCATATCCAACAATATTAAATAAAAATAGAGTATTAGCGTTATCGGCTCTCACGAATACCACTCACTCACCGGTGCCGACATCGGCCGAAATAAACGTTCCCTGCACCAAGGAAAAATAATGCAGTAAAAAAACTGTTATGGACATGAACTTGCACGTTTTTTCACAAAGTTTTCGCCGAGAACCACCATAAATCCAACAGCCACATGAAGAGGAGCAAAAATCATGGAAGCATTAAAAAAGTTTAAAGTGGATGATAGGCGACTGTTAGCCTATATGGCGACGGCGGGCGCGGTTCTGGCAGCGGCGGGACCGGCGGAGGCCTCGGTTATCACCACCCACATCGGCAACAACCATTTGAACCTGAGCGTACCGTTAGGGCAAACAGAAAAAACATCAATAAATGGCAATGTATTCAGTTTTATAAATAGTGCAAAATGGAGTAGCACCGGATCTGGGCCCTTAAAGACACTCTATATAGCCAACACATACGCAAATGCCAAAGTTGGTGGTTTAGCCAAAATGCGGTCCGGCCTTTTCAACAAAAGCGCACCAATTGGTCCAAATACTTTCAGCTCCAGCTCTGTCCGCATAAATAAAAACGGTTATATTGGTTTCACCATAGGGTCCGGAACCGGTTTAAAATTCGGCTGGATTGAGATTGCAAATTACATCAACACTTCCGCCGATTTTTCTTATATTGTCAAGGACTGGGGCTACGAAGACATCCCCAACACTCCCATTCTGGCTGGCGACACCGTCGGCGTCTCGGCCGTCCCCGAACCGACCTCCCTGGCGCTCATCGCCATGGGGGCCGGAGGATTGGTGCTCTTCCGCAAACGGCAAAAGGAAAAAGAGGCGTAGGGGCACGGCGCGCCGTGCCTCTACAGATCCCCCTCACAAGGACCGTTCATGCCGCAACCGCAACAGCCCAAGGTTCTCCTCATCGGCTGGGACGCCGCCGACTGGAAGATCATCACCCCCCTCATGGACGCGGGGAAGATGCCCAACCTGAATAAAATGGTGAATGAAGGGGTGATGGGAAACCTGGCTACCCTCTACCCGGCCATCTCTCCCATGCTCTGGACCTCCATCGCCACCGGAAAGCGGCCGTTCAAGCACGGCATCCACGGCTTTACGGAACCGAACCCCCAAGGAGGAGGTATCCGTCCCGTCTCCAGCTACTCCCGGACCACCCGGGCGCTCTGGAACATGCTCCATCTGCACGGGATGCGCTCCAATGTGGTGGGGTGGTGGCCGTCTCATCCCGCCGAGCCGATCAACGGCGTCATGGTCTCCAACCATTTTACCCGGGCCAATGCGACACTAGACCAGCCCTGGCCCCTCCCCGACGGGGTGATCCATCCCAAACATCTGACCGAACATCTGGCAAAACTCCGGCTCCACCCCCAGGAACTGAACGCCGAGAGCATCGGGCTCTTTGTCCCCGATTTCCATAAAATCGACCAGGAAAAGGATCACCGACTGGAGAGCCTGGCCAAGATCATCGCCGACGCCGCCGGCATCCAGGCCGCAGCCACGGCCCTCATGCAGTTGGAACCGTGGGATTTCATGGGGGTCTACTTCGACGCCATCGACCACTTCTGCCACGCCTTCATGAACTACCATCCCCCCCGCATGGAGTGGGTGGACGAGGCGGATTTCCAGCTGTTCAACGGGGTAGTGGAAGGTGGGTACCGGTTTCATGACCTGATGCTGGGGGTGCTGCTGGAGCTGGCGGGGAAAGAGACCACCGTCATCCTGATCTCCGACCACGGCTTTCATCCGGATCACCTCCGCCCCCGGCATATCCCGGTGGAACCGGCCGGTCCGGCGGTCCAACACCGCCAGCAGGGGATTCTGGTCATGAAGGGGCCGGGAATCAAGAAAGACGAGATCATCCACGGGGCCTCCCTGCTGGATATCACCCCCACCATCCTCCACCTCTACGGCCTCCCCGTGGGCGAAGACATGGACGGGACCCCTCTGGTGAACGCCTTAAGTGAACCGCTCCCCATCACCGCCATCCCGTCATGGGACCACCTCCCCGGCGAGGACGGCTCCCACCCGGAAGAGCTGCGGATTGACCCGGTGGCAAACCGCGAAGCTATCGCCCAACTGGTGGCCCTGGGGTATATTGACAAGCCGGCGGACGACCTGGAAAAAGCCCTGGAGGAAACCGTCCGCGAGCTGGATTACAATCTGGCCCGGGCCTATATGGACGCCAACCGGCATCCGGACGCCCTCCCCCTGCTGGAGAAGCTCACCGCCCGGTGGCCCGACGAATCCCGCTTCGGCATCCACCTGCTCCAGGCTCTCCAGGCTTTGGGGCGGGTAGCCCAGGCGGGAGAAGCGTTGAAACGGCTTTTTGTCACCCGCGAGACAAGCGCAATTCGCGCCGGGGAAGTGCTGAAACGGTGGGAGGAAGAGCACAAGGGGTGCAAACCCGAGGAGCTCACCGATGAGGAGCGGCATGAGCTACGGCGGCTGGGAAGCCTCACGGGGACCAACCCCCAGGCGGTGGAATTTCTTCTGGCCGGGCAGTGCCTGGCGGAAGGGGATGCCGCCGCCGCGCTGCTTCATCTGGAAAAAGCGGAGGAGTTCAACCGCGAAGGGGTGGAGCTGCAGATCCGGAAAGGGGAGGCGCTGCTCTCTCTCAAACAGTGGCGCCAGGCGCAAGCCTGCTTCACCCGGGCGCTGGAAATCGATAGCGAGAATGCGGCGCCTCATCTGGGGCTCTGCCGCTGCAACCTGGGGCTTCTGCGCAACAAGCCGGCCCTTGCCTGCGCCCTGGACGCCATCGCTCTTTCCTACCTGAATCCCGCCGCCCATTTCTATCTGGGAGTGGCGTTGCATCGCCTGGGTCGGCCGTTACAGGCGGTGGAGGCGCTGAAGGTGGCGCTCATGCAGAACCCCAACATGGTGCAGGCCCTGACCCGCATCGCCTTCATCATCGAGAAACGGCTGAAAGATCCGGTCATGGCTGGGGAGTACAAGCAAAAAGCCGAAGAGGCCCGGCGGCGAATCAAGGAGATCACCTCCGGCGCACTGTTACCCCGGGCGCCGCAGGCCAAGCGAACCGCCATCACCTCAGAGCGGTACGCCTTGGAACAGGACCCGGAGCTCCCCAAAAAGATAACCTCCCCCCTGGCGGAGACCATCACCATCGTCTCCGGCCTCCCCCGCTCGGGAACCTCAATGATGATGCAGATGCTGGAGGCGGGAGGGATCACGCCGCTGGTTGATGATCACCGCCCCGCCGACGCCGACAATGAAAAGGGGTATTTCGAGGACGCCCGGGCCAAGGGACTCCGTCGGGACGCGGCCTGGCTCCCCGAGGCTCGCGGGAAGTCCGTGAAGATCGTGGCGCAGCTGTTGGCCCATCTCCCCGCCGACCCGACCAACAGCTATGGGGTGATTTTCATGATGCGCGACCTGAACGAAGTTGTGGCATCCCAACGGGACATGCTGGCGGCCCAGGGGAAGGAAGGGGCCCGGATCCCCGATACACTCCTGAAGCATACCTACATCACCCAGATGCAGCAGATCAGAAAACTCCTGGCCATCCGGCGGATACCGGTGCTCTACGTGGAGCATGGCGATACCCTTCGCGATCCGGCCGCCGTGGCCGCTCGAATCAACTCCTTTCTGGGCGGAACCCTTGATGAAGGCGCCATGGCCGGCGCCGTGGCCCCCCAACTTTACCGGCATACAAAAGCAACATGACCATCCGCAAACATGCACAAGAGGTGAGCAGGGAGGAACGAGCCGCTCTCAAAACCCAGCGCCCTTGCGTTATCTGGCTCACCGGACTCTCCGGCTCCGGCAAATCCACCATCGCCAACTGCCTGGAACGGAGGCTTGTCGCCCGGGGTCGTCACACCGCTCTCCTGGATGGAGACAACCTCCGTCATGGGCTCAACAAGGATTTAAGTTTTACTGAAGGGGACCGGGTGGAAAACATTCGCCGGGTGGGGGAGGTGGCGGCGCTGATGGCTGACGCGGGACTCATCGTCCTCACCGCCTTCATCTCCCCTTTCCGGGATGATCGGGAACTGGTGCGGCGGCTCCTGCCTGAGGGAGAGTTTATCCAGGTTCACGTGGCCACCCCCCTGGACGAATGCGAGCGGCGGGACCCCAAGGGGCTCTATCGCAAGGCGCGCCTGGGTGAAATTCCCCATTTCACCGGGATCAGCTCCCCCTACGAAGCTCCGGATGAACCGGAGCTCCGACTGGACACGTCCGTTGACTCCGTGGAGAAATGCGCGGGAATCATCCTCACCCTGCTGGCGGCGCGGGACCTGATCTGAACTTCATTCCGTTACCGGACGTCGAAGGCAAAGTAGAGACTGGAATTCCCCCGACGAACGAGAAGGGCGACGGCGCCCCGCTTCCGCGCCTGCTGCAGGGACGCGCTATAATCACTCAAATTGAGAATCCGTCGTTGGTTGATGGCCTGAATGATATCTCCCGGCTTTATCCCTCCCTCGGCGGCGATGCTCCCCTGCTCAACATCGACCACCAGGACTCCCCCCCGCTGATTCCCGGGCAGCTCCTCCACGGCAAGTCCCAGCCAGTTATCCACCGGCGCCGACTCGGGGCGATTGGCGGCGGTGGCGGCATTGTCGGCGTTGCCTATGGTCAGCGAAAGGGTCAACGGTTTCCCTTCCCGAACCAGTTCGACGGTCACACGACTGTTGGCGGGAGTCCCGGCAACGACCAGCTGCAACTGTTTGGAGTCCTTTATTTCCTTCCCGTTAAACCGGGTGACGACGTCCCCCTGTCTCACCCCCCCCTTGGCAGCCGGAGAGTCTGCCATCACATCGCTGATAAGAGCGCCGGTGGCCGTCTTCAACCCGAAGGATTCAGCCAAGGCCGAGGTTACCGGCTGAATGGAAACCCCCAACCACCCCCGCGAGACCTTCCCCTTCCGGAGAAGCTGACTGACCACATTTTTCGCCATGTTCACCGGAATGGCGAAGCCGATCCCCTGGCCGGCGGCTACTATGGCGGTGTTGATCCCCACGACCTCACCGTGGATGTTCAGGAGCGGCCCCCCCGAGTTACCGGGATTAATGGAGGCGTCGGTCTGAATAAAATCTTCATAGGTCTCAATCCCCATCCCCGAGCGGCCGGTGGCCGAGATAACCCCCACCGTCACGGTCCGGTCCAACCCGAAGGGGTTGCCGATGGCGATGGCCCACTGCCCCACCTGAAGCTTGTCCGAGTCCCCCAGCACCGCCGTGGTCCGCAACGGTTCCTTGGAATCAATCTTGATAACCGCCAGGTCGGTCTTTTGGTCACTCCCCACGACCCTGGCATTATAGACCTTGTCGTTGGAGAGTTTCACCTGGATGGATTCGGCGTCCCGAACCACATGGTCGTTGGTGACGATGTAACCGTCGCCGTTGATGATGAACCCGGAACCCAAACTCTTGTCCCGCTTGAACTGCGGGCCGCGGGGGATGGCGCCGCCGAAGAACTCGTCAAAGAAAGGTGAAAACTCCAGCATGGGACGAGCCGGCTTCTTCTTGCTGACCGTGGAGATGTTCACCACCGAGGGGGTCACCGCCTTCACCAAATTGATGAATGCCTGCTGGGTATCCAGCATGTCCCTGGGGACATCCTTCACCGGCGCCTCCACCGTACCTTTACGCCCTGACTCGTTGAAGAGTGTCCCCGACTCCTTCTTTTCGCAGCCGGGAAGGAGTGCAAGTGAGAGGGAGATAAAAAGAAATGCCATCGCTAACTGTCGCGCCATGATGCACCTCGCCGGCTTGATTCTTACGTTACAGTTTCTGAATGTAGCCAATACGCTCAGTGAAGTCAATCTGTTCATTGCAGAGCGGAAAATCAAGGAGTCTCCTCCGGCACAAAAAGTCAAATTAATCCTTGCGGGAAGGTGAAAAACGTCATACTATCCTCGGAACATTTGAACCACGGAGACACGGAGACACGGAGAAATCTGAAAATGCGATTGTCTGGTTTCATCCCAAACAATCAGGCGTAACGAACAATACAACCGTTGTGTAATGTTCCGTTACGCAGGCTGTTTTTCTCCGTGCCTCCGTGTCTTTGCGGTAACTTATTTTTTTGGACATTACACGGAGGTTGCCATGAAGAAAAAGATCGGTGTCGTCCTCTCCGGATGCGGCGTGTACGATGGCAGTGAGATCCACGAGGCGGTTTTCACCCTGCTGGCCATTGACCGCTACGGCGCGGAGGCGGTTTGCATGGCCCCTAACGCCGAATTCCCCTGTGTGAACCACCTCACCGGCCAAAATGCGGAGGGGACACGCAACGCCCTGGTGGAAGGGGCCAGGATCGCCCGCGGGAAGATCCGGGACATGGCGGAGGTAACGGCGGCGGATATTGACGCCCTCATCTTTCCCGGCGGCTTCGGCGCGGCCAAGAATCTCTGCGACTTCGGGGTGAAGGGGGCGGAAGCGGAGGTATTGCCGGAACTGCTCCGCCTGCTGAAAGAGGTCATGGCCGCAAAAAAACCGATCGGCGCCATCTGCATCGCTCCGGCTCTCCTGGCGGCGGCGCTGGGGAGGGAATACGCCCCACTGCTTACCATCGGGACGGATGAAGGGACGGCGGCCGCCATCAACCGGACCGGGAGCAACCACGTCAATTGTCCCGTCACCGAATTCGTGGTGGACGAAAAAAACAGGATCGTCTCCACCCCCGCCTACATGCTGGCAAGTCGGATCTCCGAAGCATATGAAGGGATCGACAAGGCGGTGAAGAAGGTCATTTCAATGGCATGAGAATGATCTTCTTGTCATGGCGGCATAATAGGACTAGAATACGTTTATATTTGATGAGACACTAACACCATGGAGGATCTCCCCAATGAAAAAAAATCTACTTCTTTCCTGCATCACCCTGCTTCTGGTTCTCACCACCGGAGCAGCCCTCGCCGAGGACCTTACCGGAAAACTGGGGATCACCGGCCGACTCGGTCTTCAGGTTCCCTATGACAGCGAGACAATTAATGGAGGCTCGCTCAACAACATCAGCACCGATGCGGGATTCATCTGGGGTGGCGGTTTCCTTTACGGTATCAACAAGAATTTCGCCGCCGAGTTTGACATCACCAACAGCAACTTCACGGGGAGCAATTCAATGGAGTTCAATGTGGTCAACCTTTCCCTGGGGGGGCAGTACCGCTTCAAGGAGATCAGCGGTATCACTCCCTATGCGGGGGCCGGCCTGGACATCCTGCTCAACGGCGCCAACAACGGGTATGACGTGGATACCACCATGGGGGTTCACGTTACCGGCGGGATCGACTATTTCGTCATGAAAAACCTCGCCCTCACCGGCGAGATGAAGCTCGTCGTCGCCCCTTCCGCCGACATCATGCTTGGCGGCGCGAAACAAGGAAACTTCGACCCCTCCAGCTTCAACATGACCTTCGGCGTCCGCTACTTCATCAACTAAAACAACGCCACTCCCTTACCTCAAACGGGCGCCCCCTTTCCGGGGCGCCCGTTTTTCTTTGTCAGTGAGAAAAAACGATGAGTGAAGAACAGTTCCGCCACCTTCTTCTCCGGGAAGGGCTCTCACCCCGAACCATCCAGGCATTCCGCCATCGGGTATACGCCGTCTACGCAGAGGAACAACGCGGGGATCTCCCCTGGCGACTGACCCGCGACCCGTACCGGATCATGGTCTCGGAAATCATGCTGCAACAGACCCAGGTGGCTCGCGTTCGGACCAAATATGAAGAGTTTTTGTCCCGGTTCCCCGACACGGCGACTCTGGCCGGCGCCTCGCTTCAGGAAGTGCTCCTTCTCTGGCAGGGGCTGGGCTACAACCGCCGGGGAAAGGCGCTGAAACAGGCAGCGGAGGGGATCATGGAGCGGTTCGACGGCCGGCTCCCCCAGAGTCCCGCGGAGTTGCGGACCCTTCCCGGTATCGGCCCCTACACCGCCGGCGCCATTGCCGCCTTTGCCTTTGATCGCCCGGAGCTCTTCATCGAGACCAACATCCGGACACTCTACCTCCACCTCTTTTTTCCCCATGAGCAGGGGGTCAACGACAAGGAGATCCTGCCGCTCATCCAACTGACTCTTGACCGGGATCGGCCCCGCCTCTGGTATTACGCCCTCATGGATTACGGGGCGCTGCTCAAGCAGGCAATGGTCAATCCCGGTCGGCGCAGCGCCCACCATGTGAAGCAGACGCCGTTCAAGGGGTCGAATCGGGCGATCAGAAGCCGCATTCTCAAGACGATTCTGGCCAAGGGAGCGACCAGGGGAGAAGATATCATGCATGAGCTTGATGGTGACGAGCGGGTAGCGAAGAACCTGGCGGAGCTGGAGAAGGAGGGGTTTATCGTCAATACGGAGAAAGGGTACCTGATCCGGGAAGGATAATCCAAATACTATTATCCACGAAGGTCACGAAGGGAATCAGATACGCTTTTTGAATTTTTTCGTGTAATTTCGTGTCCTTCGTGGATAACGGTTTTCAGAATTACTTGCCGGCCTTGCTCTTTATGCAGCTCAGCAGATCGCCCACATTCTTGAAGGTAAGAAGTTCCTTCTGGGAAAAACGAATGCCGAAATGGGCCTCCACCGCCACGATGAGGTTGACGTGGGAAAGGGAATCCCAGCCGTCAATGTCGTTGGCCGTCTTCTCGGGGGCGATCCTGATGTCGTCGTCGTCAAATACCTGGCAAAAAATAGCGTTCAGTTGTTCCATGACATCCATGCTATCGCTCCCCCGTATCTATTGTTAGTATCGAATTCCATGCTTCCAGGGGGTTGTAACAGAAAACAGGCGAAATTTCCATGAAAATGATCCGGCAAGGGTTATGACTCCCTTTTTCCGTTGGAACGACGCTCCGTAATAATTCCCTTGGCCTTTTCCAGACAGACCATCAGCCCGTTTTCCGAGAAACCGTTACACTCCAACCCCACGTTCGCCCTTGCTCCATTGAGCAGGACAATTTTCACCCTGAGATTGGTGTCCTTCAGACAGACCTCAAGACAATTTTTTTCCACGACGCTGTTCACGAGGTTGGTTCGTTTACGATCATCCAGTATCCACCGGTCATTTTTTTCCGTGATACAAAAATTCGTCACCCAGAGATGATTCTCGCCCCATAATGAAGCCGCCGCGGCTTTCAGGGATCGAGTCACCATGGGTGACAAGGCATTGAATTTCTTAAGCCGCATCTTCTTCAGGCCATCCAACATCATGAACCTGACAATCCGGACAACGACTCTTGCCAGCAGAAGAGCGGCAATGGCAAAAATCATGAACAGAAACAGCTTGACGACTCCCGTTGACTCCCCCCGTGGCGCGGAGGTGTCACGATCAGTCGCCGACTTCAGCCCTTTTGCCTCCTTCAGGGTGTAACTCCCCAAGTGGAGAACAGCCGGTTCCTTTTTCACCAGCCGGTGCATGTCAACTTGAGCTGGAGATGGCTTTTCCCCGGGTGCTTCGGCAAAAGCAAAAGGAGCCGAGATCGACAAAATGAAATAACAGGCAAAACAATAAATAGGCATCAACCGATACTCCGAAAAACATTCAATAATTCAATAATTCAATAAGTAAACCGGCGCACTACACCCGGGTACCTAGACGAAAGATGAGCCGAAAAGGTTACAAAAAAAATCAACTCCCCCCCTTCACCACGATCCCCTCCGCCAGGGCGAACTCCATGAACGACAGGGCCTCCTCCCGATCCACGGCCATTTCCTCCGGAAGCTCCCCCACCCTCCTTCGCCCGTCCAAGCGCTCCAGAAGCCGATAAAAAGGATCCGCCAGTGATTCAGTCATCACCTCACCGTCCCGGGGATAGATGACGGCGCAGGAACCGGTTTTTTTAAAGCTTCGGACAAACTGGGCCAGTTCCACCTCCCCGCATTCCAGGATGTCGATGATCTCGTAGGAGAAGCGGGACATTCGGGTGGAAACAGCCAGGGTGAAACTTGAGCCGGCAAGTTCCACCACAACCAACTCCTCTTCCGTGGGGAGGAGCGGAGGTACGGCCAGGAGCGCCGCGGCATAGTGATGATGGTAATCCACCAGATCCAGGGCCAAGGGAAGAAGTCGCTTCTTCCCTAACTCATTAAAACAGCTTTCTAAAAACCGTCGCTGGAGCAGCCATACGTCATCATCTCCCAACTCCTCCTCCACGACCAATGAGGACTCACCATCAAGCCACCCGGCAAACCGCTCCAGCAACGCGGCAGGCTGCAGGGAGAGCCCACGGCAGACACCGTTGAACCAAGCCACCGACTTCCCCCGGCTGTAAAAGATATCGCACGCTTTCGCCAGTCCGGCGGCCCGCCCCATCTCCGCCGCCGGGAAGGTGGGAGAGTCCAAAAGGGTGTAGGGGGGCTCCGTCAGATGATTCAGGCCAAGACGCGTGGCGTCCAGCGCCAGCGGCGCTCCGGGAAGGAGCGCCAGGGGGAAAATGTCCAGGTGGTTCGGATAAAGGGCAAGGGCGAAATCAAGGCTCTTCCGAAAACCGTCATAGCTGTCGCCGGGGAGGCCGTAGATGAGATCGAAACCGAAGATAACCCCCGTCTCGTTGAGGAAACCGATCCTTGTGGCGAAATCATTGCGATCCAACCGCCGCCCTACCCGGGTCAGGACCTTGGGGTTAGCGCTCTGGAGGCCGATCTGGAGGGAACAGGTGATGGCGGCAAAGAGCCCGGCCTGTTCCTCATCGATGAATTCGCTCCGGACCTCCAGGTGAAAGTGGATCCGAGGGGCCAGTTTGCTCATCAGCCGGAGGATTCGTTTAGCCCGATCCGGATCCCCATTAAAGGTGGAGTCGAGAACGAAAATCTGGGCGACATCACTTTTGGCCAGAAGACGTAATTCCGCCTCCACCCGATCCGGAGAGAACCGACGGGTTCCCCCGACTCCGGCCGAGTCGCAACAGTAACTACAGCGGAAGTCACACCCCCGGGCGAGCTGCCAGAGCATGCCGACGGCAGGGGAGAGCTTCAGTACTCCGGTGAGGAACGGCGAAGGAAGGGTGTCCAGCACCGCCGTGGGGTTACGTTTCACCCACACGGCATGGTTTCCCTCCATGGTCGCCACTCCGGGAATACCGGCCACCGACCGACCATCCAGAAGCGCCGCCACCACTTCCACGAAGGTGATCTCCCCCTCCCCGATTACGGCAAAATCGAAGGGTCCGTCCTCGATGAAGGGGAGCGGCTCCACGGTGGGCTCCGGCCCACCGACAAAGAGGAGCAGGTCGGGGCGCCGCTGCTTCAGGGCGCGGGCCAGTTCCAGGGCCGCGCTCCGGTTCCAGAGATAAACCGAGATTCCCACGGCATCGGGGGCCTGGGCAAGGATCTCCTGGAGAGATTCTTCCGGGGAGGAATCAGGGTAGAGATCCCGAAGGGTAACTCGGCAGGAGGCGGAGAGAAGCTCATGGTCGGTTAGAGCCGCCGACAAGAAGGCCCCCGCCAGGGAGACCGCCTGGGGAGAGCGGGAGTGGTGCTGGGAAACGATCAGGATGTTCAAGCACGGCTCCGGGCTGCTATTCGATGACCTTGGGAACCAGATAGAAGCTGCCGGCCCGGTGGGGGGCGTTGGCCAGGGCAGCCGAAACGCCGATACCGGGACGAGCCACGTCATCCCGGAAGGCGTTCTCCAGGGGAACGGCATGGGAAGTGGGGATGATCCCCTCCGTATCCAGCTCTTTCAGCTTCTCCACGTAGGCAAGGATGGCGTCCATTTGGCCGGTAAAGATCCCCGTCTCCTCCGGGGTCAGCTCCAACCGGGCCAGCCGCGCCACATGCGCCACATCTTCCGTGGTAATCTTCATGACAACTCCGATTGTGAGTAAAAGTCTACAGTTATGTACCACGCCATGAGGAAAAAGACTACCTCTATTCGAACTGTGACTTGAACTCCGCCATGGTCCGCCGTAACCCCGCTATCTCCGACCTCAACTCCGCGACCTCCTTCTCCAGTTTCGCCATCCGCTCGTCCCCGGCCATGACCCGAACTCTCGCCGCCTCCGGAGGCGGCGTCCCATCTTCGGCCGCAACCACCGGTTCTCCGGCAAAGAGGTGGGCATACCGCGCCTCCTTTCGCCCTTGTTGACGGGGGAGCCGAGTTACCAGGGGGGGCTCCCGCTTCATAAGCTCCGCCAGCACCTCCTCCACCGCTGCAAGGTCAGGGAAGCTCCGCATCCGTTCGGCCCGGGTTCGGAGTTCTCCCACCGTCTGCGCCCCGCGCACCAACAACTCGCAGAGAAGCGCCAGTTCCTCCGGCGCGACCCCCAACCGCTCGGCCAGGATATGGCGATATTTGGGGACCCGACCGCCGTCGGAAGAAACCACCACCAGTTGTTTGAATTTCAGCGAATTGAGCCCGCGAACCACATCGTCGTCTTCCAGAGCCATTACCGGGTCGCGGTTGGATTTCTGGTTGCAGGCGTTGGTGAGGGCGTTGAGGGTGAGGGGATACTGTTCCGGAGTTGTCAGCTCCTTCTCCATGAGACAACCGAGAATTCGGAGTTCGTTCCCGTTGAGCATGATAGTCATGAAACTCTCCCTTAATCGTTCCTGTCATCGGTGATATCGTTAATAATGGAGAAGAGGCACTCCCTTCCGTCCACCCGATAGGGCATGGAGTTCACCTCCACATCACGCTCTTCCCCCGATGCCAGCCGATGACGAGCGCGAAAGCGGCGTCTTTCGTACGTGAGCACATCCTGAATAATCTCCAACAGATCGGCCTCCGAACCGATCGCGATCTCGGCAATCCGCTTGTTCAGAAAATCCGCGGGGCTCCACCCGTAGAAGGCGCAGGCCGCGGGGTTGGCGTCCATGACCTTCAGGGAAACCGGATCAACAAGAAACATGATCGCCCCGTTGTCCTGGAAGAGGGCGCGGTACCGGCGTTCCGACGCCTTTATTTTTTTCCGGCTCAGATGAAGAAGGGCAATGACGACGCAGAGCAGGAAAATGATGAAGAGGGTGACCAGGGGATGATCGTGCAACGCCTCGTGAGTCCAGGGTTCCTCTTTTTCCTCGGCCTCCGCCCGGACGACGAAAAAAAACAGAACCATCCCGGCTACAGTCATGCGTGACGGAAAAGTGCAACAGAACTCTCGAAGCTGCCGCCATTGAGCGTAGCATGACTCCGTCATATGCCCGTATGGCAGCCGCCCTGTCTGAATGGGCGGAGAACAGCTGAAGGTGGAAATCATGGTGTCATCTCGCATGTTAAGGTCATCCGGCCCCTAAAAATCGGATGCCGGTGTCTGCCGGCGAGTTTCTCATTCATGATTCATGCCAATATTTACCAGCAACGGCGCTAAAATAACAGGTTGAGAGATCCTCTCTTTTCACGTACAGTCCGGACAACAATAAAAACCAGGAGGCTGATCATGAAGAAAACGGCAGTAATTCTGGCGACAGTGTTGGCGTTGAGCAGTGGCGTTCTCATGCAAACGGTAACGGCGACAACCATTGGGGAGAGTGGGGTCGTAAGCGCCGAGTATATCAAACTCTCAGCCACCGTTGACGCCATCGATTATGAGAGGCGCGCCATCACCCTCAAGGGACCGGATGGCAAGGCCGTTACCCTCAGGGCAAGTAAAGAGGTGAAGCGATTTGGAGAAATCACACCGGGGGAACCGGTGATCGCCGAGTATCTTGACGAGGTTGCCGTAATCGTCCGCAAACCGGACGGCATATCCCATCCGGGATACCTCAAGGAAGTTTCGGTGACGCCGCGTGGAAAAGAGTCGGACGGATTGCCCGTGGATACGGTTGAGGCCCTGGGAACGGTGGAAGCCATTGACTACACCCTCCGAACAGTAACATTAAGAACGGCCGACGGTATCGTCAAAACATACAAGGCGGACCGCCGTGTAAAAAAACTCAAGGATATTGTCAAAGGGGACAAGGTCTACGTCCGGGTCACCGAACCCCTCGCCGTCAGGATAAAGAAGGTGAAAGGTGAAAGGTGAAAGGTTCACAACCTAGAACCTCGTACCCTGTCCGGCTTGATATTGCGGTATGCACCCCAAAGAGCCCGAGTGAACCGTGATTCGTAAGATAACTCACCGACACGACGAAAAACAAAAAGTTTCACCGCAAAGACGCAAAGGACGCAAAGGAACCGCAAAGTAAAAGCCTTTTTTGGGGTATACCGAAAAACAATCCAGGTTCGTTGTTTTTCTCTATTTTCTTTGCGTACTTTGCGTCTTTGCGGTTCAAAGTATCACGAAACTTTAAGCCGGACGGGGTACTAGGGCGCGGGAAATTTTCCGACCGAAAACCGCCGGCGCCACGGAAGTCGCTTCCGTGCACCGTTTTTTTACCGGATTGTTTTTTCTAAGGATCCTAACGAGGAAAATTATGCAATGGTTTAGAAATCTGTCGATCGGGAGCAAGCTGACCCTCGGATTCGGTTCGATTCTTATCCTGTTTACCGTAACCATAGGTTTTGCAATGTTCGAACTCAGGCGGGTGCAGCAGAGTTCCAACCAGGTTGCGATGCGGTCCCTCCCCGCGGCGGTGGCTGCTTTTGAAATGAATATCGCCATCAGCGAAGTATCTCAATATCTGACCGATGTCTCGGCAACGGATCGGGCCGCCGTTTATGCGGACGCCGAGAAAACCGCCAAGCAGTTCAAGGAGTCGCTGGCGGCGTATATACAAATCCAGAAGGATGAAAACGATACCGCATCACTCAAGGACGCCGAGGCGTTGGGAGCGGCATTCGACAGTTACTATGCCCAAGGGAAGATCATGGCCGCTGTTTATATGAGCCAGGGGAAAGAGGCCGGCAACAAACAGATGGAATATTTCGACAAGGCCCATGACACGTTGAGCGCCATAGCGGAAAAGCTATCCACGTCTCAGGTTCGCGAGGCCAAGGAAAATTCACTCCAAACGGTCCATGAATTGAATGAACTGATAACCATCATGCTCTGCGTGGGGTTCGGCGCCATACTCCTTGCGCTGATCGCGGCGCTAGCCATAACCAGGGGGATTACACGTCCGATCAATTCCATGAAGTTCATGCTCATGGACATAGCCCAAGGTGAGGGGGATTTGACCAAGCGTCTGGATGACATCAGTCGTGATGAACTGGGCGAGAGCAGTCGTTGGTTCAATCTTTTCATCGAAAAACTGCACGGCATTATCGGCAAGGTTTCAGGTAACACGACCCAGGTGGCCTCGGCCGCCCATCGGCTGATGATCACGGCCAACCAGATCGCCACCGGCGCCGAATATGTGGCGGCGCAGGCGCGCATCGTGGCTGCGGCAGGTGGGGAGATGGCGGCTACCACCAACGAAATCGCCCAGAACTGTCAACTGGCGGCCGAGGGTAGCCATCATGCAAGCGGCACGGCATCCGCCGGCGCCGAGATTGTGGCAACCACCGTCCAGGTTATGAACCGTATCGCCGACCGGGTCACAAAGATTGCGCAAACAGTGGGTAATCTTAGTACTCATAGCGACCAGATCGGCAAGATCGTCGGAACCATTCAGGATATCGCGGACCAGACCAACCTTCTGGCATTGAACGCGGCCATAGAGGCGGCGCGTGCCGGCGAACAGGGGCGTGGTTTTGCCGTGGTAGCCGACGAGGTGCGTCTCCTGGCTACGAGGACGACCAAGGCGACCTCCGAGATCGGCGAGATGATCAAGACAATCCAGAACGAGATTAAATTCGCCGTGGCCGCCATGCAGGAGGGGGTCAAGGAGGTGGAGAGCGGCACCGATGAGGCAGCCAAGTCGGGCCAGGCGTTGCAAGACATCCTGGAGCAGATCAATGCGGTCTCCATGCAGGTGAATCGGGTGGCGGCGGCGGTGGAAGATCAAACCGCCACTACCAGCGAGATCAGCAATAATATGAATCATATAACCGATGCCGTACATGAAACCGCCAGGGGGGCGCAGGAGTCGGCCGGCGCCGCTGGTCAGTTGACGAATCTTTCCGAGGAGTTGCGGCTGTTGATGGGGCAATTCAAGTTGTAGGTTGTATTCTTTTTGTCCCGATTCACTCTCCAGCGGACCTTGCCGCCTGGGAAAATTGATTTCTCTCCTCCTCCCCCAGGCTCCAAGTCATTCCTCCTTTTTAGAGTGCATAGACAAACTTGAACCAGAGGTTGTTTCCTTCAGGGCGATTTATCGCCGCCGTTTCGAATTGGTACTTCAGGCTGAAGCTCATGTTCTTGTAATCGTATTTGATGGCCGAGCCGAAGGGAACCGCTCGTCCCTTGCTGTCATTCACTGTTACGCCATTGGCTTCGTCTTTGGTCACCTGCGACAACCATGGCAGAAAAGAAGGGACAAATTGTCAACAAAAACAGCGTTGGGTAAAGTAAACCGGCGGATTTTCTCCGGTTGCCGCCACCAGCTTAAGCTTCGCTCCAACAGGCCCATCCGTCAACGTTACTCTATTAATGGGAACCTGACCTGACCGTCAAACATGTCCTGCGTTTGCTCAAACTTGCGGAACCCATGGTACTGTCGACTATCCATTGTTCCGTAGTGCGAGTAACTTGTAAGTTATAAATTTAATTTATAAAAATAATCCGTATATTATTGGGGAAACAAGGGAACAGGTGTAAAATTATAATTTTCCCAAAACAACGAAAGCCTGAACAAACCAATGAGAGCCAACAAAAGGGGCTGTGGGGTCAACTCTCCATTCCCCTTTTTTACAAACGAAAAACGGCAAACAACAATTTCCGACAAGCGGCACGACCGGCCCTAAAAACAGGCCGGTCAGCCTGGGGGACGTTCCTTGTGACGGTTATCTATCTGGGCGCCGGTGGTGCAGAGCTCTCTGCCTCTTTTGATCAAAGGGAGAAACGGGTCTCGCTGCTCCTCCCCGGCATTGGTTAAAGTGACAGTTTATGTAAATTGCCGGCAAAAGCGGGGTTGACAGGTGCGGATCAGGACGCTGTGGGAGTCGCATAATTTTCGAAAACGGGGGATAGAGTCTCTGGTGTTTTTCGTCGCCACCGGGCTGATCATCTATCTGGCCCGGGTGGAGAGTTACCTCAGGGAGGCCACCAGCGGGAGTACGGTGGGAAACCGTTTTCTGATTTTCGGTATCACCAACCTCATCATCTTACTTCTCATCCTCATCGTTTACCTGGTCATCCGCACCTCTGCCCGGATTCTCATGGCCCGTCGGAGCGGCGGCGGCTCCAAACTCAGGAGCAAACTGGTTCTGGCATTCGTCGGCCTCTCCTTCGCTCCCACTATTCTCCTTTTCGTGGTCTCCACCGGTTACATCAACACGAGTATCGTTACCTGGTTCAATTCCCAGATAGAAAAGTCCCTGACTCAGTCCATGGAGGTCGCCCAGGAAACCTACCGGACCGCGGGCGCCAAGTCTCTTCATTTCGGTCGGCGGATCGGTCCTCAGGTTGCCGACCGACAGCTCTTTACTCCCCAAGGGCGCTCTCGTCTTATTACCCTGGTGCAACAGCTTCAGCAGGAATACGGCCTGAGCCGGGTGGAGCTCTTTGCCGCCGATGGCAGAGTACTGACTGATGGACAGGCACAACTCCCTGGGCTTGCTCACTTTCCTCTTCCCACTCGCACCGAGCTGCGGGAGGTCATGACCGGTCGGGAGCTTAACCGCTTCTATTCGGTGGGAAATGCCGACCTGGTGCGGGGAATCGTTCCGGTATCCTCGGGGGGGATCATCATCGGCGCCGTTGCGGTTGACTTCCATGTGCCCGAATCCTTGGCCGGAAAGGTGCACGGCATCTCCCGGGCCTATCATGATTACCGCCAAGCCAGCTCTTTGAAAAATCCGATCCGGAACGAATTTTTCCTGACGTTGGTTCTCATTACCCTGGTTATCCTTTTTCTCTCCGTCTGGCTGGGGATCTACCTGGCTAATAGCTTGACCACCCCTATCAAGGAACTGGCGGATGCAACCGCCAAGGTCGCCGGGGGGGATCTTGACGTGCATCTGGGTGAACAGGGTGATGACGAGATCGGGCTTCTGGTCAGATCCTTCAACAAGATGACCGATGACCTTCGGGCCAGCCAGCAGACGCTGCGGCGAACCAACGCGGAACTGACCTTGAGCAACCGGGAGTTGGAAGAACGCCGGCGTTACATGGAGATCGTCCTGGAAAGCGTTACGGCTGGAGTCGTTTCCCTCTCCCGCGACGGCATACTGACTACGGTGAACAAGTCGGCCGAGGCGCTTTTGGGGGTACGGTCAGGCCAGGTTATCGGGAGCCATTTCCGTCAGGTCGCCGGGCCGGAAAACCTGGATCTGGTGGCCAAGATGCTGGATGAACTGGGAGATAATCCTGGGGAAACGCTCCGGCGACAGGTAACCATTCCGGTGAACCGGAACCGGGTGACTCTTCAGGTCAGCATGACGGCGCTACGCAACGATCGTGGGGAACCGGTGGGGACGGTGGCGGTCTTTGATGATCTGACCCAGCTCATGCGGGCTCAACGGATGGCGGCTTGGCGGGAGGTTGCCCGTCGTATCGCCCATGAAATTAAAAACCCCCTGACTCCTATTCAGCTTTCGGCCCAGCGTCTCCGGCGACGCTATCTGGAACGTTTCTCTCAAGGGGATGATGTCTTCGATGAATGTACGGCTCTCATCGTTCGCTCGGTGGAAGAACTCAAGACTCTGGTGAACGAATTTAATAACTTCGCCAGGCTTCCCGCGGCCCGCCCTCTCCCTGAAGATTTTAACGTCATCATCCGGGAGGCCAGTACCCTTTACGGGGAGGCCCACCGGGGAATAGCCCTCAACTTCCTCCCCGATCCGTCTTTACCGCAGATTCTGCTTGACCGGGACCAGATCAAGCGGGTACTGATAAATCTTCTGGACAACGCGGTGGCGGCGGTGGATGGCAACGGGACCATTGACATTAGCACCAGTTATAACCCGGAGTTAAGGCTGGTCACCTGTGAGGTAGCCGATGACGGCCATGGTATCGTCCCGGAAGAGAGGTCTCGTCTTTTCGAACCTTATTTTTCCACCAAGGAATCGGGAACCGGTCTCGGCCTTGCCATAGTCAACACCATTATCACCGATCACCAGGGATTCATCAGGGTGCGTGACAACGATCCCCGCGGAACCCGTTTCATCATAGAACTTCCGGCGGGATGATAAAAGCAAGTGTGAAGTGTGAAGTGTGAAGAGTGAAGAGTGAACCTTGAACCTAGAACCTAGAACCTAGAACTTAGAACCCGGGATTTTATGAAAGAGACTATTCTTATTATCGATGATGAGGCTAATATCCGCTTCTCCCTGGCGGGAATCCTTGAGGATGAGGGGTTTGACACGGTGGGAGCAGCCTCCGGTGAGGAGGGGCTGGAGATGGTCCGGAAAGAGCCGCCGGATCTGGTGTTTCTGGATATCTGGATGCCGGGGATCGACGGCATGGATACCCTGAAACGGTTGAAGGAATCCTACCCGTACCTCCCGGTAGTCATGATGTCGGGGCACGGCACCATTGAGACGGCGGTGAAGGCCACCAAGATGGGAGCCTATGATTTTATCGAGAAACCGCTTTCCTTGGAGAAGATTCTTGTTACGGTCGCCAACGCCCTGGCCATGAGCCGACTCCGGGAGGAGAACCGCGCGTTGAAATGTCTCGCGGCAAAGGACCATGTTCTGGTGGGGGATTCCCATGCCATGAAGTCGCTCTGGCGGGAGTTGCTCTTGATTGCCGCCAGCGACGCCCCGGTTCTCATAAACGGCGAAAGCGGCGCCGGCAAGGAGTTGACTGCCAGGCTGATCCACATGAACAGTCCTCGACGAGTCAACCCGTTCGTGGTGGTGAACTGTGCCGGTGTTCCCGACGAACTCATGGAGAGTGAGCTGTTCGGCCATGAAAAAGGGGCTTTTCCCGGCGCCACGGCCCGCAAAAAGGGGAAGGTCGACCTGGCCGGGGGGGGGACGCTCCTCCTTGAGCGTATCGAGACTCTCTCTCTTCGGAGTCAGGCGAAGCTGATCCGGCTCCTACGGGAGCAGAGTTTTGAGCGGGTGGGTGGTGGGCGCCGCCTGGAGGCCGACCTGCGGGTGGTTGCCACAGCCAGCCGTTCCCTGGAGATTGAGAGTCGGGAGGGGCGGTTCCTGGATGATCTTTATTCCGCACTGAACGTGGTTTCTCTTGCCGTGCCGCCCCTTCGGGAGCGTCCGGAAGATGTGGGGTTGTTGGCGGAGCACTTTGTATCTCTTTATAGCAGCCAAGAGGGTAAGGAGCGCAAGCAGCTCTCCCCGGAGGTGACGGCCCGGTTGCAGGGGTACCAGTGGCATGGTAATGTGCGGGAATTGAAGAATATCGTGGAGCGTCTGGTGATCATGACGCCAGGAGGGGTTATCGGGGTGGAACAGCTCCCCCTCTTTCTCCGTGAAGGGGCGGGTGATCCCAAGGAAGCGCCACCATTGGGGACGATTCCCTTGAGGGAGGCGCGGGAGCGCTTTCAGCGAGAGTATCTTATCCGGGCGCTGGAAGAGTGCGGGTGGGATGTGAGCCGGGCAGCTGTTCTGCTGGAGGTGGAAAGGAGTGTTCTCTTCCGGAGGATCAAGGGGTACGGCATAGAAGTGGCGTCACAGGAGGATCAATGAAAGCGCGACGGTTGCCCCGGCTCCTTTATGCCGATGAGCGGGGGACGATCTTCGATCATCCGGATCTCTGCATGGCCGGGATGAGCGGCACTCAAGCGGTGCTTCCGGAGCGGGTGGAGTTGATTCCCCTGCCGGAGGGGAGCCGGATCTTCACCATTCCCCATACCCCCCCCCTTGCGTGGGATGAACGGAAAAATGCTTTTGTCCCCGTGGAGAGTGTGCGCCATGGCCGCAAGCAACTGCGGGTTCAGGCTGTCTCGGCCTTCATGGCCCCCGGCTATGTCAGGACTCTTCTTCCCGCCTGCGATTACGGTCGGAAAAAAGTCCATCTCCCCCTCTGGTCTTACACCGCGGTGGGGTGGGACATGGAACAGGAGCGGTTTGTCGTGGCGGCCAGCCTGGTGGATAAAAACGATAATTGGAACCCCCGCAATTACGATGATCGGAAGCTGGATCCCTTGGTTCGAAAAATGCTCGCGGAATTACCGGATAACCGGCTCCTGGAGCAGCTTGCCCGTTGCGCCGTGGATTACCACTGTTTCGCCGCCAAGAATCTTTTTTTTCGTCGTTGGGAGGCGCCGCTCCCCACGTCGCCCGTCTGTAATTCTCGCTGTCTCGGCTGTATCAGTCTGCAGCCGTCGGAATGCTGTCCTTCAAACCATGAGCGGATCGGTTTCGTCCCCACCCCGGAGGAGCTTTGCCAACTGGCGCTGCCGCACCTGAACGAAGCCGCGGAGCCTATCGTATCTTATGGCCAAGGGTGCGAGGGTGACCCGATCCTTCAGGCCGATACCATTGCCGAAGCGACTCGCCGCATGAAGGGGGCGACGGCGCGGGGGACGGTTAACTTCAACTCCAACGGCTCCTTTCCGGACCGGGTCCGGATGTTGTGCGATGCGGGGATGGACTCGTTCCGTTTTTCCCTCAATTCGGTGCGGGAGGAGTATTACAACCGTTATTATCGTCCCGTGGGATACACCTTTGCCCAGGTGACGGAATCGGTGAAGGCGGCCAAGGAGCGGGGAAAATTCACCATGATCAATTATCTGGTATCTCCCGGACTTTCCGACGCTCCGGAGGAGGTGGAGGCGCTTCTCAAGTTCATAGACGTCACGGGGATCGACATGATCCAGATGCGCAATCTTTCCATAGATCCGGATTATTATCACAAGCAGCTGGAGTTTTCGGGGAAGGGAATGGGGATGTACCGGATGATGGAAAAGGTCAAGAAGAGCTTCCCTCGTATCCAGTACGGCTACTTCAACCGTACCAAGGAGAATTTTTATCCGGCAGGGTTGGAGACGGGTTGGCCCATAAAACCGTAGGCAGTGGATAATTGACAATTGTTTGCGAACAACATGGAGGTCGAAGATGAGAATAATAGGCACGAGAAAAGCTCCGGCGCCATCTGGAAAGCCATCGGCTGAAAATCTCATACGAGGCGCCGCCATGAACGAAGCCATGCAAAAAATGCCCACCGGAAACACCACCTTTATTCCTAAGGGAAAAGTGTACAGATTCAAAACTAGTGATGAGGCTAACGGTTTTCAGGAGGAATGCGTCATAGCCGGCATTGTGAGAAACGAAAAAATGAAAAGGTGAAAAACGATGGAAGAGCAATTTTGCAGGCCGGCGACTATAACCGACCTCATGAACCTAATTTAATCCCTGAATGCGAAAGGCGTACAATATATACTAATCGGCGGTTACGCCTTGTACGCACATGGTATCCACCGAGCCACTGAAGATATAGACATTCTTGTGCCGGCGAACAGAGACGCTGCAAAGCCGATAATTCAGGCATTAATGATGCTACCGGATAAAACGGCCGCCGAGCTTGAACCGGAATGGTTCGAAGAAGGGGAAAACATCCGTTTAGCCGATGAATTTGTGGTTGATCTTATCTTAAGTTCTTGCCAACAGACATATGACACTTTGAATAAATATGCCGAGATAATTGAACTTAACGGAATTCCGATAACGACCCTCAACATTGAAGGACTTCTGCTCACGAAGCAAAGCATGAGGGATAAAGACGTTACGGATAGAAGATCGCTTGAATTAATCTTGAGAAGAATGAACGAGTTGAAATAAGGTGATTCGCGGCAAAGACAATACCCTGTTAACTCCAAAAGATGTCATTCTGAGCGATAGCGAAGATTCAGTAGTAGGTTGGGGTGAACGGCCTCACCGTGAACCCCAACATTCCCTTTACGCGCTTGACGCCTCTTTGATGACATCGCGCCCAACATATTAGAAATATTGGCATTCATTAGTAAATCCGGCATCAAATCATCTCAAAGTATTTTTCCCCGCCAGGAGATGATCATCCCATGAAAACAGTCCGCGACGCCTGCCGCCTTCAACCAAACGCCCTCTCCATCAAGCTCAGGTGAATTGCGCCCAAAAACATACCAACCGTCTGTCATCCTGAGCAACGCGAAGGATCTGCTTTTCAAACAGAAGCAGATTCCTCGCTATCGCTCAGAATGACATCTTTTTGGAGTTAGCAGGGGATTGTCTTTGCAGCGAATCATCTTAGTGACCAAAATTATCGTCTCACCCATCCGGACAAATCGGTGGAGCAACTAAGTGACGCCGACATCCTGCGGGAGGTGGTGAATACCGTGGGGAAGAAGGGCTTTCTCGGTTCCCATATCCGCTGCGTGGTATCGGTTTCCATGCTCACCGAAGGGTGGGACGCCAACACGGTGACGCATATCATGGGACTTCGGGCCTTCAATTCACAACTGCTCTGTGAACAGGTTGCAGGACGGGCCTTGCGCCGCCAGAAATATGATCTGGGCAAGGATGGCCGGTTTCCTCCGGAATACGCCCAGATTATCGGAGTGCCGTTCAAGCTGTTCAAGGGGGGGACGCCGCCACCGCCGGAGAAGACCGAGCACACTCATATCTTCGCCATGCCCGAACGCCTAAAGAAGCACGAAATTACCTTTCCCAACTTGACCGGCTACCGGGTGGAACCGGTGGAAGGAGCAATCACGGCCGATTTTTCCACCGTGGCGGACTTTGAATTTGACGGTTCAATCTTTCCAACCCGGACCACCTTGGCCAGCGCTTTTTCTGCCGATGAAAACGAGTTGACCGTGGAATCGGTGAAGGAAAAGCGGAACCAGGAAATCGTCTACTTCATCACCAAGGAGATGCTACGCCGCCATTACTCCGATGAAGAGAGCAATCCCCAGTTTCAGAAATTTGCCCGGATCAAGGTTATTGTCGAATTCTGGTATGACAACAAGGTCAAGCTGCTGAATATCACCGATCCGGAATACAGGAAACTCCTGATCTTCGTGGACGCCGGCAGTATCTGCCAGCACATCATGAGAGGAATACGGAAACAGGGCGCCGCCACCGACCGTGTTCTGCCGATCTTCAACTATTACAACCGATTCGGCAGCAGCAAGCACGTCAACGGAACCACCGCTCGGCCCAAGGAACAACTCTTTGCCACTGGCAAGAGCCATGTGAATTACGTTGTCGGCGACACGGAGACCTGGGAGCAGAAAGCCGCCAAATCACTTGAGGATTTGAAGCACGTGACGACATATGTGAAGAACTCTTTCCTTGGGTTCACCATTCCCTATGTGGGCGATGGCAAAGACCGGGATTACTTCCCCGACTTCATAGCCCGCTGCCGGACCAAAAGCGGCGCGATGATCAATCTGATCGTGGAAATCATCGGGATGAAGAGGGACAAGGAGATCAAGAAGGATTATGTCCTCAATCGGTGGCTACCGGCGGTGAATGGGGTGCGGGAGCAGTACGGTTATGATGAATGGCGTTTTGTGGAGATTGAAGGGGATATCCGGGACATCAAGAACGAACTGCTGGCGGTGATAGAGAGGGCGTAGCGGCGTGTCTGTTGTCATTCTGAGCGACTTGTGTTGAGGGTAACCGAAGCAAGCGAAGGCAGGCAACGTTTGTCATTCTGAGCGCAGCGAAGAATCTGCTTTGTTTCAGCAATAGATCCTTCGCTACGCTCAGGATGACAAGCTAAAAAACAGGATGACAAGCAACGTTTGTCATTCTGAGCGCAGCGAAGAATCTGCTTCTGTTTTTCGGGCAGTCAAATCTACAACAGATCCTTCACACGTTCAGGATGACAATCAAGAGACAGGATGAAAAATTATTACGTCTACATCATGGCCAGTAAGTCACGCACTCTGTATATTGGTGTAACCAACGATCTTGCCAGGCGCGTCCATGAACATAAGAATAAAGCAGTGGAAGGTTTTACTGCCAGATACAACATAGATCGGTTGGTTCATCATGAGGAAACTACTGACGTAAATGCAGCCATAGCGAGAGAGAAGCAGCTAAAGGGCTGGCTGAGAAGCCGTAAAGTCGAGTTGATAGAAGCAACGAATCCGGCATGGGAAGATTTGGCGTCGGAGTGGTAAGCTGTAATAGATCCTTCACTACGCTCAGGATGACAAATAAAATACAGGATGAGATCTAAGTTGAAAAAAATGTGACACTAATATATTCAAGATGTATGAGGCAGGATACAGCGAATAGTATCGGATATTCAGGGAAAAGATTGCAGGTGAGTATGACTATCCGGAAAAGGACGAAAAAAAAGACGGTCCCTATTGCGCCGATGATCCCCACGCTTAGCGCCGAATGGGCGGAACACGTGAGGCACGCAATAGGACTTACCCGTCTTGGGTGAGACTCTATATCCGAACGGTAAATTTAGTCAAGTAAATTCACATCCAAGTTTTCCATAAGCTATCCATTGTCAATTATCAATTATTAATTATTAACTGAGGTAAGGCATGTCCGAGATCGAATCCATCAAGCATACCAAAGCCACCCGCGCCCATATCCCGTCACGGGAAGAAGCCGGTTTTGAGGACGGCAACCCGACGGTCCAGGGAAAGCAGACGGCGACCTATCCGGTGAATCCCGTGGTGCATCGCGGCCAGGACCCGGAGCTGTTCTGGTTGAACAAGTACGGTAACGATGATCGGGAAGAGCAGCTGAAGGTGGATATCCGTTCTCTTTACCGGCACGAACATATCTCGCCGGAGATGCTGATCAATCGCCTTTATACCGCCAAGACCGAGGAGTCCGCGCAACGGTCCCTGTTCGACACCAACGAACTCTTCGGCAATGCCCTGGAAGTGGATGAACTGGAAAAGCCCGCCACCTATTACGATCATCACGACGGCTGGAGCAACCGGCTCATTCAGGGGGATAGTCTGCTGGTCATGACGTCACTCCTGGAGCGGGAAGGGATGGCGGGAAAGGTTCAGACCATCTACTTTGACCCGCCCTACGGCATCAAGTACGGCGGCAACTGGCAGATGAAGTTGAATGACCGGGAGGTAAAAGACGGCAACGATGAGCATCTGTCCGGGGAACCGGAACAGATCAAGGCGTTTCGGGATACCTGGGAGTTGGGGATTCACTCGTACCTGTCATACCTGCGGGATAGGCTCCTGGTAGCCAAGGAGATGCTTACCGAAAGCGGTTCCTGTTTCGTGCAGATATCCGATGAAAACGTGCATCTGGTACGGAACATCATGGATGAGGTGTTTGGGAGTGAGAACTTTGTTTCCATGATTTCGTTCACAAAAACCGGTAGCCTTGCTGCTGGTACAATTGCATGCGTATGTGATTATGCGCTCTATTATGCAAGGCAAATCGAATCGCTGAAGTTCAGGCCACTATATGTTAGCAAAGATGATCTTGGTATTTCTAATTCATATTCATGGATTGAGGATTCACATGGGACACGAAGAAGTCTCACCGCTGCTGAAAAAAAGAATAGAGATTTGTTGCCTGACAATGTGCGTTTTTATCAACCAACTAGCTTAATTTCAAGTGGTGCTTCTGATACAGGAGGATTAGCTGTAGAGTTCTCGGGAAAGGTTTACTCTCCACCTTCAAATTCTCACTGGAAAACCACACAGCTGGGGATTAAAAGATTGATAGAGTTAAATAGAATTGTTTCAACGACAAACAGCCTAAGATTTGTGCGTTATCTAGAAGATTTCCCTGTTGCACCTTTGAGCAATGCATGGACTGGACTTGGGGCTGGAAGTTTTACAGAAGAACAACGATATGTAGTTCAAACCTCTGTAAGAGCGATCCAGCGTTGCATCCTCATGTCCACCGATCCCGGTGATCTGGTGCTTGATCCCACCTGCGGCAGCGGGACGACGGCGTATGTGGCCGAGCAGTGGGGCCGCCGCTGGTTGACCATCGACACCTCCCGTATCGCTCTGAACATCGCCAAAAGCCGCATGCTCACCGCGATCTTCCCCTATTACGTTCTATACGATGAAAAAAGTGTAGGGGCGAACGGCGTTCGCCCTGGTGTTCCCGGCAAAGATGCCGGCATCGGCGGCAAGGGCGCAAGCCTTGCGCCCCTACAAAATCAAAACATCGATATCCGTAACGGATTTGTCTACAAGACCGTTCCCCACATCACCCTGAAATCTCTGGCCAACGACGAACCCGCCGATACGGAAACCCTCTTTGACCAGCCGGAGGAAGACAAAAAACGCCTTCGGGTGGCCGGACCGTTCACGGTGGAAACCTTGCAAAGTTTCGAGCCGGTATCGCCGGAATCACTGAACGTTCAGGATGCGGAAGGGGCGGAGCGATTCGAGGAGCGGATCTTTGACCATCTGAAATCCGCCGGGGTGAAGAACGGCGACAAAAACGAACATGCGGTCTTCATCCGGGTAGAGCGACTGAACAGCCCCTGGCTCCACGCCGAAGGGTTCTACACTTCCGCCACGAGTGAAAAGAAGGCGTACCTTCACATCGGCCCCAAATTCGGCACTGTCAGCAAACAGGCGGTAAATGAAGCGGTGAAAGAGTGCCGGACCCGTGGCGACGCCGACTGGCTGATCATCCTCGGCTTCTCCTTCGAGAGCAACATCACCAACGAAAACGTCACCACCCGCCTCGGCGGTTTCGAAGTGACGAAAGTCCGGATGCACGACGACCTGATGCAGAACGGCCTGTTGAAGAAGGATAAAAAGGCGGCCTCATTCGTCACCATCGGCGAGCCGGACGTTGTGCTTCTGAAAGACGCCACGAAATTCGTCCGGGTGGAAATCCGTGGGCTCGACATCTACGACCCCATCAAGGATCTCGTGAAACCACGAGACATTCACGACATCGCCTATTGGATGGTTGATGACGACTACGACGGCAACAACTTCATCGTCAAGCAGCTCTTTTTCTGCGGTGGGGACAAGGACGAGTTCAAGAAATGGCAGAAAGGACTTTCCGACTTTGCGAAACAGCGCACCAAGGCCAAGGCGGAAAAGACGCTGAAAATCGAGATTGACGATGAAGCCTTTGACCGTCTCTACGGCCATATCTCTCATCCCATAGAAATTTTGAAGTCGGGCCAGAAGATCGCGGTAAGGGTAATCAGTCAATTCGGCGAGGAGAGCACCAAGGTGATGGTGGGTTAGAAACTACGGAATCGCGGGGCTGGTGACTTGTTGACTTTTATCGTCATTTAGTCAACAAACCACCAATGTCCTCCGGTGACCCTGACGAATTGAGGAAACAGTCTCAGCGAGATTTTGTCGCTCTCGGCAAAATAGCGCAACGGATAAACTGCGGGTTCGTTCGCGATAAAAGGTTGGCGACTTTCCTTGAAGAGATGCTGAATGATCTGACTCTGTACAGAATGACTGTAACCGTAACTTGTGCCATTTGAGACTCCTCGGATCCCACACGTATCCGAGTCCAAACGCACCGCTACTTACGCACAAGACCACTCAAAGCGGCGAGGAAGAATGTGGTGACTATCCACCCAAATAGGGGAAGAAGAGGGACGTTGCTTGCTATTTTGCTAATTATTGCAATAGCAAGATGTCGAGTAGACCGGGTTCTTCCTGGGGAAGAAGAGGGACGTTGCTTGCTATGGGAAGAAGGGGAAGAAGAGGGAAGAAGAGGGACGTTGCTTGCTATTTTGCTAATTATTGCAATAGCAAGATGTCGAGTAGACCGGGTTCTTCCTGTGTACGATTGATATTCATGTCTTCGTTGCCGCCTGATTTCGCAGACGATGTCACACGTCATATCAGTCATACACCAGTTGTAACCGGCCCCTCTCAGAACCGTGCTTGCGCTATTTACGCACATTATGTGCTGCTGCACATAATATGCGTTATGTGAAGGCCGCACTTATGTTGCGTTGAAAGGGTAAACTGCTTATTTTATTGGTATTTATTTTTGTGGCCTTCACATAACTATCTTAGGTTTCTGAATGCTAGAGTGACTTGAGGAACGCCATCAGTTCCAAATTATTGGACCAGTGTTCTGTCGCAGCGAC
>CAIYUY010000094.1 GCA_903929485.1 uncultured Desulfuromonadales bacterium | reverse complement strand
TTAATAAAACTCTTCAGGGAGGGGAAGATCGAAAACGTAACCCTCACCGTGGAGAAACTGGCCGACGGGAGTGACGGCGACACCGTGGGCGCCGCCGGCTCGGAACGGTTGGGAATGGTGGTGGGGGAACTGACCAGGGAGCTTGCCGCCAAGCTGGGGACCAAGGAGAGCAGCGGCATAGTGGTCACCGAGGTCAAGCCGGGCGGTCTGGCTGAAAACGTGGGGATCAGTCAGGGAGATCTGATTCTGGAGGTGAACAACGTCAAGATCACCACCGTGGCGGCCTATGACAAGGCGGTGACCACGGCGAAGAAAGGTTCCACCATAAGTATCCGGCTCCGCCACGGCAACAACTTCCATTACGTGGCGTTTACCGTGGAGTAAGTTAAAACTACCGATACATGAAGTAGCGCCCCCGGATAAACTCATCGCCGGGGGCGCTACTATTTTCATCAACAGCAGACAATTCAAGGACGGGCAAATAATTCAAAGACGGGCGCAGCAAGCCACGCCCCTACGATTCCCATTGTCAATTGTCAACATACCATTATGCACCGAGTTTTACAAAGCGGATGTAGAGGCGGGGCAGAGAGCATATAGGGTGGAGCAGTGGGGAAAACTCCCTCAAACCGTCGGCTCCCACGGGAAGAGATCACTCCTCCCGGCCGGTTCACTCCGATGTTACAAAACCGCTTCGTCTCCCGCCTCCACCTGTGGTACAGTGCGCCGAATCCACAAAACGAGGAACCTCATGCAGTCCTTTATTCAGATCGATTCTCCACTTTATCTCCGGGCCGAACAGCTATCCTCCCCCGCAAACTGGGCCGCTCTGTTCGGCAATGACAATCCCCTGGTCCTGGAGATCGGCGCGGGGACCGGCGATTTCGTCGCCAAGACCGCCGCCGATCACCCCGGTCGAAACTTCATCGCCATCGACTACTACAACAAGGGGTGTTTCAAAACCTGTCGGCGGCTGGAGAAACTGGGGCTGACCAACGTCCGGGTCCTCCGGGAAGAGGCGCGGCAATTTCTCACGGAACGGATCTCCCCGGGTTCCCTGGCGGCGGTGCATATCAACTGTCCCGACCCCTGGCCCAAGAAACGCCACCGGAAACGGCGGCTGGTGAACAAGGAGTTTCTGGAATTCCTCCTCCCCTATCTTGCCCCCGGCTGCGACTTCTACTTCGCCACCGATTTTGACGACTACGGCATCGACGTAGGGGAGTTCATGCCCCAGGTGACCGGTATGACCAACGTCCTGGCTCCCGATCTTTTCCGCTTTGATCTGGAGGAGTACCACCTCTCCCGCTACATGGAGAAATTCATGGCCCAGGGAAAGAGTATCCACTACATCCACTACCAAAAGGTAACCTCATGTCCTCCTATCTGACGTCTGAAATTCCCGGAACCGGGGGGCTCTTCAAGGAGTGCGATGAGGATTTTCTTGTCACCGAGATCCCCGCCTACCTCCCCTGCGGCGAAGGGGAACACCTCTATCTGGAGATCGAGAAGCGGGGAATCACAACCCCGGAGGCGATTAAGAGGATCGGCCGCGCCCTGAATATTCAGGAACGGGAGATCGGCTACGCCGGGATGAAGGACAGCAAGGGGATCACCCGGCAGACCCTCTCCCTCCCCCGAATCACCCCGGAGGCCGCCCTGGGGCTGCAACTCCCCGGCATCACCCCCTTGAACGCCGCCTTTCACAAAAACAAGCTCCGGCTGGGGCATCTTCGGGGTAACCGGTTTAAGATTCTGGTGCGCGGAGTCGCCCAGGGGGGTGCCGATCACGCCCGAGAAACCCTCAGGATACTGGAGCAGCGGGGGGTTCCCAACTTCTTCGGGGCTCAGCGGTACGGCGTGCAGGGGAATTCCCACCTCATCGGGGGAGCGCTCCTCCGCCGGGATTTCCGGGGTGCGGTGGACGCTCTCATGGGGGATCCGGCAGGAATTACGGATCAGCGGTGGCGGGAGGGGGTGGCAGCGTACCACAGAGGGGAGTATGAAGAGGCGGTTCGGCTCCTTCCCGGCTTCTGTCGCACCGAGCGGGATGTGGTTCAGCGACTCGTTCAGCGCCCCGACGCTTATGAACAGGCTTTTCGCGCCATCAACCCACGGCTACAGAAACTCTATCTCTCCGCCCTTCAGTCATGGCTCTTCGACAAACTTCTGGAGGAACGACTCCCCACCTTCGACCTGGTGGAGGAGGGAGATCTGGCGTACCGCCACGACAACGGCGCCTGCTTCCTGGTGACCGACGCCATCGCCGAGGCCCCCCGGGCTCTTCTGCGGGAGATCTCCCCTTCCGGCCCTCTCTTCGGCTGCAAGACCACCCTGCCCGCCGGAATAGTAAAGGAACGGGAAGAACGGCTACTGGCTGAGGAGGGACTCTCACCGGAGCAGTTCGACCTCCCCGGAGGGCTCCGGATGGAGGGGGAACGCCGCCCTTTCCGGATTCTGCTGGGGGAGCCGGAGATGTCCCGGGAGGGGAGCGACCTCCTTCTCTCCTTCACCCTCCCCAAGGGCTCCTACGCCACGGTCGTGCTGGGGGAGATCATGAAGACGGAGTAACGTCGGTAACTGCGGCGCTTCGCGGGGCTACTCACCCTCCTTTCAGGAGAACCTTGAATCGGGCGTTCTCCTCGCGCAGTATCGACTCAAGTTTTTTAGCCGCGGTGATCTCCGCAAAGGTGATGACCACGCCGTCGATGACATCGGCCACGGTGCGATAGGGCATGATCCGCACGGAAAACCACCGCCCATCGGTGGTGGGGACCTGCTTTTCGGAAAAGAGGAGGCTCCGTACCACCTCCCCCGCGACTTCGGTCAGCTCGGGATAAAGCAGGTCGCTGGTGATGTCGGAGAGTGGCCGCCCCACGTCTCCGGGGAGGAGCTTGAAGAGCCGGTTCGCCCCGGAGGTAAAACGCCGGAGGTTAAGCTCCCTGTCCAGGAAGACCGTAACAATTTCGGTGCTGTTGAGCAGATTTCTCATGTCGCTGTTCAGCCGGGCCAGCTCGTCCATTTTAAACTGTTGTTCGGCGTTCACCGTCTGCAGCTCTTCGTTGAGAGACTGCATCTCTTCCCGCGACGTCGTCAGCTCCTCGTTGGTGGACTGTAACTCCTCATTGGTGGACTGCAACTCCTCATTGGTGGACTTGAGCTCTTCCTGGGAAGACTGCATCTCCTCGCGGGTGCTCTGCAGTACTTCATTGAGATGCCGAACTTCCTGCTCCAGCTCCAGCAGCCGGGCGGTTCCGCCCGGCACCGCCTTGCCGCGACCGGTTCTCTTAGGCGCCGGTGGGGAAGCCACATCGGTGAAGACAATCATGACCATTCCCCGGAGCGCCACCGGCTCGGCAAGGGGCTGAACGGTGAGGTCAACGATTCTGGGTGCGCCGTTGATTCCCACCTTGAGCCCCTTGGCGGTTATCACCTCCTGCTGTCGCTGCGCCTTATGGAAAGCATTCCCCAGCTCGAAGCGAAGCCCTTCACGGGCCATGGCAAAGATATTCCAGTTGGCTTTCCCCGCCGCCGGTTCCAGATAATTGCCGATGCGACCGCTGATATAAAGAATATCGCCCGTGCCGTTCACCAGCACGGCCGGCGGGAAAAAGTTCCGCAGGAGCACCTGGTCCGCCAGAGTCTGGAGGTTGTCCGACGGTTTCGCCATGGGCGTCTCCGGGGTAATCCCCGGCTGTTCGGGGACAAATGAGGGGGGAAACTCCACCAAATCGGGAGCAAGGAGGGATTCACGTCGACGAAAGATCCTCATTTTGAGGTTCAGCGGTGCGAAAAGTTCGGTGCTGCTGCTGATACTCTCCGCACTTCCCAGAAAGAGTACCCCGCCCGGTTTCAGGCTGTAGTGAAAAAGAGGGAGGAGCTTTTTCTGGATCTCAGGGGTCAAATAAATCAGCAGATTGCGGCAGAGGATGAGATCCAGCTTGGTGAAGGGGGGGTCCATGATGATATTTTGAGTGGCGAAGGTGACCATCTCCCGGATCTCTTTGCCAACCCGGTAGTTTGGCCCTTCCTTGACAAAAAACCGGGACAGGCGCGCGGGAGAGAGGTCGGCGGCGATGCTGCCAGGAAGAACCCCTGACGGGCCTTACTGATGGCGTCTTGATCCAGGTCGGTGGCGAAGATCTGCAGCGTGTAATTGAGCGTGGGCTGGAGCCGGGTAAGAACCTCCTTGAAGGCGATTGCCAGAGAATAGGCCTCTTCGCCGGTGGAGCAACCGGCTGACCAGGCCCGGAGCGATCCGCCGGCCGGGAGGCTTGCCAGAAGCGACGGGATGGCCTCTCCCTGCAACTGCTCCCAAGCGGCCGGGTCACGAAAGAAGCTGGTGACGCCGATGAGGAGCTCTTTGAAGAGGAGTTCCACCTCCTGGGAATTCTCCTGGAGGTAGCGGACGTATCCGGCAATCCGGGTAATCTGGTGCAGCCCCATCCTTCGCTCGACCCGGCGATATACGGTATTTTTTTTGTAGAGGGAGAAATCCTGGCCGGTCTTGGAGCGCAACAGAATGAGGACCTTCTCCAGGGCGCTCTGATCTTTTTCTTCCAGGTGCGGTTCAGTTATGGTAATGACATGCGCATGCCGGAGATAGTCGATGATCTTGCCGGGGAGCTCTTCCGCCGGGGCCACGATATCGGCCAAACCGGCATCCATGGCGCTTCGTGGCATGCTGTCGAACTTGGCCGAGGCGGGCGCCTGCACCAGCGCCCCCCCCCCCTTTTCCTTGATGGCCCTCAGTCCCACGGTGCCATCGGACCCCATGCCGGAAAGAATAACGCCGATACTCGACTCCCGGCAATCCTCGGCCAGGGAACAGAGAAAATAATCAATGGGAAGGCGCAGGCCGCGGGGCGCCGACGGCTCGAACAGATGGAGCACCCCGTGCAGAAGCGACATGTCCCGATTGGGGGGAATCACATACACGGAATCGGCTCTTACCGTCATCCGGTCCTCGGCCTGCAGGACCTCCATATCGGTGATACGCTGAAGCAGTTCCGCCATGATCCCCTTATGAGTGGGGTCCAGGTGCTGAATGATGACAAAGGCCATGCCGCACCCCGCCGGCACATGTCTCAGAAATTGCTCCAGGGCTTCAAGCCCCCCCGCCGAGGCGCCGATACCGACAATGGGAAAGGGACGCTTTGGTGGAGTGGCGACGAGCGGCGATTCCGCCGAGTTCAAGGCGACTTCCGGATCTCTTTGCTTGTTTTTCATGAAATCGAATATAGCAGGAGTTCACAAAATACACCAACGTTATTCCCAAGGAGTGGGGATGACGGAAGATAGTGTACGATTGACTCCCCTGATAAAATCTATCCGGATTCACCTGCCGTGTATTCCTCGAAAATATCCCGAAATAACAGGTGATGCTCCTTGAACGAGGCGATAATCACCGGGTCAAAATGCTCCGGCATGGTGCGGCCATCGCCATTCGTAATGATCTCCACGCTCTTCAGGTGATCGAATGCGGGTTTGTAGGGCCGTCGGCTTCGAAGAGCATCATAAATATCGCAGATAGTAACAATACGCGCCGTCAGCGGAATTGCTTTGCCCCGTATCCCCTTGGGATAGCCGCCGCCGTTCCACCGCTCGTGGTGATTCAGCGCAATCTCCGCGCCCATCAGGAGATAGGGTGATTTGCTGTTGCCGAGGATCTCAGCGCCCATCGTGGTGTGCCTCTTCATCACCCCCCACTCCTGGGGAGTGAACCCCCCCGGTTTGAGCAACAGCTGGTCGGAAATGCCTATTTTACCGATATCGTGCATCGGACTCGCGAAAAAAATCCGGTCAACGAACTCATCATCCATACCGAGCACCCCGGCAAACTCGCGACTGTAATAGCTTATCCGTTGCACGTGAGCTCCGGTCTCTTCATCCTTGTGTTCCGCCGCACGCGTCATGGAAAAAATAGTTTCCAGATAGCTTTCCTTAAGATCGGCGGTCCTCTCCCGCACACGTTGTTCCAGCACGTCGTTGCAATCGTGCAATACTTTGTGCATCAGGGATACGTCCAGCATATTGTGGACCCGCGCCAGAACCTCGGCCAACTCAAACGGCTTGCTGATGAAATCCTTCGCCCCGGCTTGAAGCGCACGCAGTTTCTGCCCGGGCTGGGCGGTAATAACCAGCACAGGAAGGTAACCGTCCGGTTCAAGTTCCTTGAGCCCCTCCATCACCTGGAATCCATCCAAGCCGGGCATCAGAAGATCGAGCAAGATAATGTCAAAGCGGTGCCGGTGATAAAGCTCGCGGACTTGAAACGGGTCTGTCGTTGTCATGACGGACGTATAGCCGGCGGAATCCAGCATTCTCGTGAGCAGGAGAAGATTGGCTTTCAAATCGTCAACGACCAGGATTTTCGCGTTCAGAATAACTGATGAACCCACCATGAGAATTACCCCTCCCTACGTAAATCGCCACTACTATCAGCATATTCTTTCTGAATGGACGTCGGCGGAGTGGCATCGGATTTCAAGAACCGGGCGAACCCAAGGATGCCAATGAGCGGATCGAAATTACTTCTTTACCTCCGTAACTCACAGAGCAATATACACGCCAACGGGAGCGTATGGCGGGTGACGACGTAACCTGCTTATTTCAAACAATAACAGGACAAAAACGTACTTGCGGACGCAGAGTGAACCGTCAACTGAATCCACATATATGACATAACCATCAGATATGACGAGCCATGTTGAAGGATTTTACGTCCCGCCACCATATCCTGCCAAATATAACCATTACTATCATGCAGTTGCATTCTCACTTCCCTGAAAGGATATCTGGCGCGCTTGTTGCTCCTAGGATTTCATGGCGCACGTAAACTCTACCGCCGGAACGGACCAAAGCCGTTTACGATCAACTGACCATCACACGAGAGGAAACAACCGATGCAAGCGACGAGTTTCATTACTCCTGATATCGGGGCATACGCCGTTGCCGGCACAACGACCTTCAGAGTCTGGGCGCCGACAGCCGGATCGGTGGAGGTTGAGCTGGTGGATTCCATGGCGCAAAAGATACCTCTCCAGCGCCATGGTGAGTACTTCCAGGGGACGCTGCCGGCGGCGGCGGGTGACCGGTACTGGTACTGGCTGGACGGCGCCCTGCGACGACCGGACCCGGCATCTTGCAGCCAGCCTGATGGAGTACATGGCCCTTCCCAGGTGAGGGATCTCTCCTTTGCCTGGAGCGACAGCCGGTGGCAGGGGATCGCTCTGGATAAGTACATTTTCTATGAGCTGCACGTGGGAACATTTACTCCCGAGGGGACCTTTGACGGAGCCATCTCCCGCCTGGATTACCTGTGCGAACTGGGGATAACGGCCGTGGAGTTGATGCCGGTGGCGCAGTTTCCGGGGAAACGGAACTGGGGGTATGACGGCACCTTCCTTTTTGCGCCACAGAACAGCTATGGCGGCCCGGACGGCTTGAAACGATTGGTGGATGCCTGCCATGGCAGGGGTTTAGCCGTCACCCTGGATGTGGTCTACAATCACCTGGGTCCTGAAGGGAACTACCTGCATGGCTTCGGCCCCTACTTCACTGACCGCTACCGCACCCCCTGGGGGGACGCCATTAATTTTGACGGCCCGGGCAGTGATGAGGTGCGTCATTTTTTCATCTCCAATGCCCTCTACTGGATATCGGAATTCCACATGGATGCCCTGCGACTGGATGCGGTTCATGGTATTTACGATTTCAGCGCCCTGCACATACTCCAGGAACTGACAGACACAGTCCATCTTCACGGTGCAGCGCTGGGGCGTCAGATTCACCTTATCGCCGAAAGCGACCTGAACGACGTGAGGATGATAAATTCACCCAAATCCGGCGGCTATGGTCTGGATGCTCAGTGGAACGATGATTTTCACCACGCCCTGCGGGCGCTTCTCACCGGGGACAAAGCGGGGTACTACGGTGACTTCGGCAAAATTTCGCACTTGGCCACCAGTTTTCGGGAAGGGTTTGTGCTGTCAGGCGGCTACTCGACCGTCAGAAAACGGCGCCATGGTAACTCCTCGGCGGCAGTTCCTCCCTGCCGCCTGGTGGTGTTTTCCCAGAATCATGATCAGGTTGGCAACCGGATGCGCGGTGAGCGGTCAGACGAGCATCTTTCCACACGACAGCTCAAGCTTGCCGCCGCAACGGTCCTCCTCTCCCCGTACCTGCCGCTCCTTTTCATGGGTGAAGAGTATGCGGAAACGGCGCCGTTTCCCTATTTCGTGAACCATGGTGATCCGGAGTTGATGGAGTCAGTCAGGCAGGGACGGCTGACGGAGTTCTCGGGGTTTACCCATCAGGGAGCGCCCCCCGATCCGGGATTGGAGAGTACCTTCCTTTCGGCAAAAGTTTTTCCGGAACAGCGCAGCGAGGGGGGCCATCAGCAAATTTACTCTTTTTACCGGGAGTTGATACGCTTGCGCAAGGAATGCCCGGCTTTTGCCGGGCTCCGGAGAGACGAGATGCAGATTGTCACCTGCGAGGAAGATCTGATGCTGGCCGTCATCCGGGGCGCCGAAAACAGCCGGGTACTCTGCCTGTTCAACTACAGCGGAGGAAACCGCATCTGCCGCATACCGCTTATCAGCGGCAGACTCCGAATTTTACTCGATTCTTCAGACAGCACAACGGTGGGAACGTACGTGACAGTGGTCACCCGGCGCCCCGAAACCTTCCCGAAGCTTCCACCCTTCGGCGTCATCGTTTACTCAAAGGAGTACTGACAATGGAACGTTTTCTCTGTATTCATGGCCACTTTTACCAGCCCCCCCGGGAAAATCCCTGGCTGGAATCCGTTGAAATTCAGGACTCAGCCTACCCCTATCATGACTGGAATGAGCGGATCACCGCCGAATGCTACGCGCCCAATACCGCCGCGCGGAATCTGGGCGCTGACGGCCGGATCCGGGGGATACTCTGTAATTATGCCCGTATCAGTTTCAATTTCGGCCCGACCCTTCTTTCCTGGATGGAAAAACATGCGCCGGACACCCACGGCGCGCTCCAGGCCGCCGACCGGCAGAGCATCCTCTGGCGCTCCGGCCATGGAGCCGCCCTGGCCCAGGTGTACAATCATATCATCATGCCGCTGGCCAGCCTGAACGATAAAAGGACGGAAGTCCGCTGGGGAATAAGGGATTTTGAGTACCGCTTCCGGCGTTTTCCCGAGGGGATGTGGCTGGCGGAAACCGCCGTTGATACCGAAACCCTGGAGGTGTTGGCCGAGGAGGGGATTCATTTCACCATCCTCGCGCCTCGTCAGGCGGAACGGGTGCGAAAGATCGGAATAGGCAGTTGGAAAGATGTGGGCGGTTCGCGTATCGACCCGACCCGCCCCTATCTCTGCCGCCTTCCGTCAGGTCGCAGCATCACCATTTTCTTTTATGACGGCCCTCTTTCCCAGGCAGTGGCGTTTGAGAATCTGCTGGACAACGGCGACACCTTTGCCGCCCGTCTGATGTCCGGATTTTCGGAGCAAAGCAATCATCCCCAGCTGGTGCATATAGCCACGGACGGAGAGAGCTATGGCCATCATCATCATTTCGGTGAGATGGCGCTGGGGCGCGCCCTGAATGCTTTTGAGACCAACGGCCTGGCCCGTTTGACCAATTATGGCGAATACCTGGAGCTAAACCCTGCACTACATGAGGTCCGGATCGTGGAAAACAGCTCCTGGAGTTGCTGCCACGGCATCGAACGGTGGAGAAATGACTGCGGTTGTAACGCGGGCGGACACGACAACTGGAATCAGCAGTGGCGAAAACCGCTGCGAAACGCCCTGGATTGGCTGAGTGAAAAGCTTGCCACCGTCTACGAAGACGCCATGGCCGACCATCTGAAGGAGCCATGGGGAGCGCGTAATGATTATATAAGCGTCATGCTTGACCGCTCCGAAGAAAACGTCGCAGCCTTTCTGTTGAAACATTCCCTGCGCCCCCTGGATGAAGACGCATCGGTAGCAATACTCAGCCTGCTGGAGATGCAGCGACATGCCCTGCTCATGTTCACCAGTTGCGGCTGGTTTTTTGACGAACTGTCGGGGATGGAAACGGTTCAGATCATTCAGTACGCCGCACGGGCAATGCAACTGGCGGAGAGTTACTCCCAGGATCTCAAGACAACCTTCCTGGAACAACTGGCGCTGGCGGGGAGCAATATCCCCCAGCAGGGAAACGGAGCCGAAATTTACGCAAAATTCGTCAACACCGCCATGATTGACGCCATCAGGGTCGGCGCGCACTTTGCCGTCAGCTTTGTCTTTGAAGAGTATGGAGAAGCAACCGATATCTTCAGTTATCGCGCCTTCAAGGAAGATTCGTTGATCCTTCATGCCGGACGGATGAAGGTTGCCGTGGGGAAGATCCTCGTCCGCTCGTCCATCACCGGCAAGGCGGACAGAATCAGTTTCTGCAACCTGTACTTCGGCGGTCAGACCGTGAACTGCGGCGCCTGCGCCTTTGCAGGTGAAGATGCCTATCTGACCATGAAGCAGGAAGTTGTAGCAGCCTTCAACGGAGGTGATTATGCCGCAATAATAAGGTTGATCGACACCCATTTCGGCATGCATAACTACTCCATCAAGGATCTCTTCCGGGACGAGCAGCGCCGAATCCTGCAGAGTATCCTCGCCGAAACACTCCAGGATTTCGAGGATAAATTCATAACCCTCTACGAAAACAGCAAAAGTCTCATGGGATTTGTCAGGGAAACCGGCATGCCGGCGCCGCACTATTTTATGACGGTCGCCGGAGACGCCCTCAATCTCAAACTGCAAAAAATGTTTGCGTCGGAAACCATCGACCTGGATAAAGTCAGGGAAGACGCCGGCGAGATAAAAACCTGGGACGTCACGTTGGATTGTGTGGCTCTGGAATTCATCATCCGGGAAAGAGTTCAGAAGATGATGGCGGCTCTGTTGGAGGAACCGGAAGATGCCCAGCGCATAGCCGAAATCCTCTCCCTGGTGGAGGCGGTACAGCTCCTCCCGGTTGAGGTCAACCTCTGGCGGACACAGAACATGTACTGGACCATGCTGCAATCGCGGGCAAACAGTCCCCTCGCCACGGGCCGAGCGGAGAAGCCCCCCTGCTGCTGGAGTGATTCCATAAAAAAATTGGGGAGAGTGTTACAGTACGACATTCCGGCGTTGCAGGCGCCAACAGGGGAAAAGGGATGAGCGGCGCGAATCTCAGGATACCTGCCGCAACGTACCGGCTCCAGTTCAACAGGGAGTTCCGCTTCAACGACGCCCGGGAAATTGCGGGGTATCTGCATACCCTGGGTATCAGCGACATCTACGCGTCCCCCTATTTCAAGGCAAGCAAGGGGAGCCTGCACGGATATGATGTCCTTGATCAGAACAGCTTCAATCCGGAAATCGGCTCGAAGGAAGAGTACGGGGAGCTGGTCGGCGCCCTCGCAACGTACGGTATGGGACAGATCCTGGACATCGTCCCCAATCACATGTGCATCGAGGGACAGGGAAATATCCTCTGGATGGATGTTCTGGAAAACGGCCCCAGCGCTCATTACGCCGGTTTTTTTGACATCAACTGGCACCCGCTCAAGAAAGAACTGGACAATAAGATCCTGATTCCGATCCTGGGAGACCAATACGGTACGGTGCTGGAAAAAGGTGAGCTGACCCTCTCCTTTGAAGAGGGAGCCTTTTTCATCAACTACTATGAGCATAAACTGCCGGTCATTCCCAAGACATGCATGGCTATTCTTAACCTCCATCTCCCGGAACTGGAACGTGATCCGGGTGAAGCCGACCCACTGCTTCAGGAACTGACCAGTATCGTAACCGCGCTGGGGCACCTTTCCCCCACAACGGAACTGAGTCCGGAGTCGGTGGTGGAGCGTTACCGGGAAAAGGTCGTCATCAGAAGGCGCCTCTGGAACCTGTATCGTAGCAACAGCGCCGTCAGGGTTTTCATTGACGCCAATGTAGCTACCTTCAATGGAAAAATCGGCGATCCCAAAAGTTTCGATCTCCTGGATGCGCTGCTGGAGAAGCAGATCTACCGCATTGCTCATTGGCGCGTCGCCACCGAGGAGATCAACTACCGAAGGTTCTTCGATATCAATTCTCTCGGCGCCATCAGGGTTGAGGATCCGGTTGTTTTTGAAGAAACACACCGGCTTGTACTCAAGCTGGTGGCGGCGGGAAACATCAGCGGCTTGCGTATTGACCACGCTGACGGCTTGCTTGACCCGGAAAAGTATCTGAAAAGGCTTCAGGGCGCCTGTTTGGCTCTGTCGAACGATAATCCACCCGGAGAAGAAGAGTCTTTCAGTAACGGAGACGACAACAGTGAAAATTCGGCGCTGGAGAAGTACGACAGGATTCTTGCCGCGAACCCTTGTTACAAACCCTTCTATATCATTGGGGAAAAAATTCTCCTGAACTCCGAGCAGCTTCCCGATGGCTGGCCGCTCTTCGGCACCACCGGATACGATTTTGCAATTCAGGTAAACGGCCTGTTTGTGGAAAGCGCCAATGCCGCCCCCTTTACGGCGCTCTATACCCGCTTCGTGCAGCAGCGGATAGAGTTTCAGGAGGTCATCCTCAGCAGAAAAAAACTGGTCATGCAGGTGGCCATGTCCAGCGAAATAAATATGCTCGGGCACTACCTGAACAAACTATCGGAACAGAGTCGGCATACGCGGGATTTTACGCTTAACAGCCTGACCAAGGCCATGGTGGAGGTGATTGCTCATTTTCCGGTTTACCGGACCTACATCAACAGCTTCGAAATCACTCCCCATGACCGTCAGCACCTCGAAACGGCGATTATCCGGGCAAAGCGCCACAACCCGGCCATCAGCGGTTCGGTATTCGATTTCATTCAAGACGTTCTATTGCTTCACTTCCCCCCCGCCTTCTCTGCCGGACAAAAACAGTCCTGGTTGGATTTCGTTCAGCGGTTTCAGCAGATCACCGGCCCCATCATGGCCAAGGGGGTCGAGGACTCCGCCTTTTATCTGTACAACCGGCTCGTTTCCCTGAACGAGGTGGGAGGAAACCCGGAGCGGTTCGGCCTTAGCCTGGAGGCGTTCCATGGTCAGAATAGGGAACGGTGCAAGAACCGCCGGCACGCCATGCTGGCGACGTCAACCCATGACACCAAAAGGAGTGAGGATGTCAGGGCCAGGATCGACGTACTCTCGGAGATCCCGGAGCAATGGCGCAAGGCTCTTTCCCGCTGGAACCGTCGGAACCTGAGCCATGCGATCATGATCGACAACAAAGCCGCGCCCGACCGTAATGAGGAGTATCTGCTGTATCAGACACTGGTGGGAACATGGCCGTATTGCTCCCCCGACAGTGATGAATTCACCACGTTTCGAACACGAATCGTGGCATACATGGTAAAAGCCCTCCGGGAGGCGAAGGTTCACACCAGTTGGATCAGCCCCAACATTCCCTACGAGGATGCGGTATCGGCGTTCATTCACGCGATTCTGACGGAATCACCCCACAACAAGTTTATCCCTGATTTCAAGCTGTTTCAGGAATTAACCGCTGCCTGCGGACAGTTCAATTCCCTTTCCCAGACACTCCTCAAGATTGCATCGCCGGGGATTCCCGATTTCTACCAGGGAAATGAGTTGTGGGATTTCAGCCTGGTGGATCCCGACAACCGCCGCCCGGTGGATTTTTACCTCCGAAAGAAGCTGCTGGAGGCCCTGCTCCTCAAGGAGGCAACTGACGGAGCAGCGGCGACAGCCCGGGAAGTCGTTGCAAACCGCAATGACGGCGGCATAAAGCTGCACCTCACGTATAAGGCGCTGAACTTTCGCGCTACGCATCGTGACCTGTTTGAATCAGGAAGTTACCTCCCCCTGGCCGTGGAAGGGGTTCACGCCGAGCATCTCTGCGCCTTTGAACGCATCCTCAAGGGGAACTCGATTCTCGTGGTCGTCCCCCGCTTTTGCAGCCGCTTGTTGAATAACAACGGCGGGGCGCCCCTGGGGGAGGAGGCATGGCAGGGTACACGGATAATGATGCGGGCGGACACCACTCCAGGGTGCTATCGCAATATTTTCACGGGAGAAATCGTCCGTCTCGCTGAACGGGAGGGACGATTGACTCTGGCGGTCAGGGATCTCCTCGCACTGTATCCCGTGGCCTTGCTGGAACGGGCGGAGGTTGAAAGGAAGGGTGACCAAAATGAAGCTTGAAGAATCAATCCTTGACGACAACCCCTTCTGGTGCCGGGAAGCCATCATCTACCAGGTTCACATCAAGGCCTTTGCCGACTCCAACGCGGACGGCTTCGGGGACATCGCCGGTCTGCTCGGCAAGCTCGACTATCTGCAACGACTGGGAATTACGGCATTATGGCTGCTCCCCTTTTACCCCTCCCCCCAGCGGGACGACGGTTACGATATCGCCGACTACTGCGACGTCAATCCCAGTTACGGCACCCTTCGTGAGTTTAAACAGTTGCTGCACGCCGCCCACCATCGCGGCATCCGGGTGATCACGGAATTGGTGCTCAATCACACGTCGGATCAGCACCCCTGGTTCCAACGAGCCCGCCTTGCCCAGCCGGGCTCAGTGCATCGAGAGTACTACGTCTGGAGCGACACCCCGGAAAAGTACGGGGAAGCACGCATTATCTTTCAGGATTTTGAAATTTCCAACTGGACCTATGACCCGGTGGCCAAGAGCTACTACTGGCACCGTTTCTATTCCCATCAGCCTGACCTCAACTACGATAATCCGAAGGTGCAGGCCGAAATGCTGAAGGTAATTGATTTCTGGATGCGCCTCGGAGTTGACGGCGTCCGGCTGGACGCCGTCCCCTACCTGTTCGAACGGGAAGGGACCAACTGCGAAAATCTTCCCGAAACGCATGCTTTTCTCAAAAAGCTCCGGGCCCATCTGGACAGCTCTTTCAAGAACAGGATACTCCTTTCCGAGGCGAACCAGTGGCCGGAAGATGCCGCGGCCTATTTCGGCGCCGGCGATGAAAGCAACATGGCCTTCCATTTTCCGCTCATGCCGCGGATTTTCATGGCCATTGAAATGGAGGACTGCTTTCCGATTATCGATATTCTGGATCAGACCCCCGCGATTCCCAAGGGGTGCCAATGGGCCATATTTCTGCGCAACCATGACGAGTTGACCCTGGAGATGGTGACCGATGAGGAGCGTGACTATATGTACCGGGTGTATGCCACGGATCCCAGGGCGCGGATCAATCTGGGTATTCGCCGCCGCCTGGCTCCGCTCATGGCCAATAACCACCGGAAGATCGAGCTGATGAACATTCTGCTCTTTTCTCTCCCGGGAACCCCGATCATCTACTACGGCGATGAAATCGGCATGGGGGACAACTACTTTCTGGGTGATCGTAACGGAGTCCGAACCCCCATGCAATGGAGTCCGGATCGTAACGCCGGTTTCTCCAGGGCCAGCCCGCAGCGACTGTTCATGCCGGTCATTATTGAAGCGGAATATCACTATGAAGCCGTCAACGTGGAGAATCAAGAGCTTAATCCTTCGTCCCTGCTCTGGTGGATGCGGCACACCATCGCCATGCGAAAGCGTTTCAAGGCTTTCGGCTGCGGGTCCCTGGAACTTCTCCCCTCGGATAACCCGAAGATATTGACGTTTGTCCGCGCCTTTGAAGAAGACAAGATTCTTGTGGTCATCAACTCTTCACGCTTTTCGCAGTCGGTGAGCATCGATCTTTCGCGTTACCAGGGGATGATTCCCGAGGAACTCTTCAGCGGCAACCAGTTCCCCATAATTCAGGAAAGCAGATACCACTTTACCATGGGCTCTTATGACTATTTCTGGTTTCTGCTCCGCAGCTCTGACTCCCCGGTTGAACCTCGCACGGAGAGCAGGAAACTGAAACTGAGGAAGGGAGGATCCTGGTGGGACGTCCTTACGGGGAAGAGCGGAGAACAGTTATGCGGCTTCGATATACCTCAGTACCTCCCCCGTGTCTGCTGGTTTTTGGGTAAAGAGCGGGTTATCAGGCAGATCACCATCATCAATGATTGTCCTCTGAAACTAAATGATCAACAATTCAGGCTGGTCTTTATTCAGGTCACCTACACCGAACATGATCCCGAAATCTATATGATGCCCATGACCTGGTTTTCCAATGAACAGGTGAAGGGGATGACGAACCTGCATCCGCTGGCGATAATAACCGACCTTTCAGTGGGTGAGGTTGAAGGCGTTCTGTGCGATGCGGTCTACTTCGAAGAGTTCCGAAAGCTCCTCTTCATGCTCATGAGCGACCGAATGAAAGTGCCGGGGGCGCATGGCTTCGAACTGACCGGCGTGCGGGCAGGGGGAGTAACAAAAAACAGCCCACCCGCAACTGAATTATTTCCCTCCAGGGTTTCCACCGGGGAACAGAACAATACCACCATCATCTATGGTGAGCGGCTCCTGTTCAAACTGTACCGAAAACTTCAGGCAGGAATCAATCCGGAGCCCGAAGTGCTCAAGTTTCTGGCCGAGACGGGAAACTTCAAAAATGTGCCGACCTATTCCGGAGAGATCGTTTACCATGACGTCGGAGGCAACCTCTTTCATATCGGTGTCCTGCAAACGTTCATCTCATCCCACGGCGATGCCTGGCGCAACACCCTGACTATTCTGACGCAATTCGTAGAGCATCTGCTGTCTCACAAAAAAGAGCTGCCAAAGCTTCCCAACAGATTACCGACTACCCTGGACGTCGTGGACAACGGTATCCCGGATCAGTTCAGGGATCTTGTCAGCGGGCTGCATCTGGAAATGGCGTTGCTCCTTGGTCAACGTACCGGAGAGCTGCATCTGGCCCTGGCATGCAGCTCAACGGAGAGCAGTTGGGAGAAGGAGGAGTTTTCGACTCTTTATCAGCGTTCGGTTTTTCAGTCACTGCGCGCTCTCGTGCAGAGAACCTTCCAGCTCCTGACCGTAAACCTCCCGCTCCTCCCCGGCCCGGAACGGCTCCGCGCCCAGCGGATACTGGATGCTGAAAAGGAGATCATCGCCATCCTGCATAAAATTACCGGTCCACGCCTTTCAGCCATGAAATGCAGGATTCACGGTGATTTCCACCTCTGCCAGGCGCTCTTTACCGGCAAGGATTTCATCTTCATTGATTTTGAGGGTGAACCAGCCTATTCCCTGAGCGGGCGACGTTTAAAACAGTCGCCACTCCTGGATGTCGCCGGCATGATCCGCTCATTTCATTACGCCGCCATGACCACGCTGATTCATCGCACGGACGCCGCGACTCCCGACGAACTGCAGCTGCTGGATCACTGGCTGGAAGTCTGGTCCGCCTACATCAGCGGCTCTTATCTCAAGGCATACATCTCCGCGGTGGAGGGATCCGGACTGATTCCCCGGGAGAGGGGAGAGCTTGCCCTGATGCTCCGCTGTTTTCTGTTTCAGAAGATCATATGCGAGTTGGGTCATGAATTGATCCGGCACAATTCCGTGGATATCAGTTTGCGGGGAATCGAGATGCTCCTGCGGGAACACCGCGCCGAATGACGGGGGGACGACAACGAAATCAACTATGAGGAGAAAATCATGTCTGAAAAAAATGCAGTAGTAGGAATTTTCAGCACCCATGTGGCGGCGGAAGCAAGCATTAAAGAGCTTCAACAGGGAGGATTCGACATGAAGAAACTGTCCATTGTGGGCAAGGAGTATCATACGGAGGAACATGTCGTCGGTTACTATAATGCCGGTGACCGTATGGCATTGTGGGGTAAACGGGGAGCCCTTTGGGGTGGATTTTGGGGGTTGTTGTTCGGATCCGCCCTGTTTGTCATTCCGGGAATGGGTCCCCTGGTTGTGTTCGGTCCACTGGTGGGTTGGATTATCGGGTCTCTGGAAGGTGCGGTAGTGGTCGGTGGTTTGAGCGCCTTGGGGGCCGCCTTGTTCAGTATAGGGATACCACATGACAGTGTCATGGAGTATGAGTCCGCACTCAAATCCGACAAGTTCCTCGTCATTGCTCACGGCACTGCGGAGCAGGCGGCCCAGGCCAAAAGCATTCTCGAAACGTCAGGCGCGGTTCAATCAGACATCCACCAAGGGATTCACGATACTCTATGTCAAGGCATAAACTGACTATGATAAACGCGGAGATAACGGTGGCTGAGTACTTGCTGCACCGGTTGAAGGAGATCGGTTATACGGTCGGAGCAACTCTGGGTGCTGCCGTTGCGGCGAAAGATCGGCTAGTTGTGCTGTTTATGGGGGACGGTGCGTTTCAAGTGACGTGCCAGGACGTCTCAACGATGATCCGCTATGGTCTAAAACCGGTTATCTGCTTGATTAATAATGATGTCTATACCATCGAAAGGGTAATTGTGCCCCTACAATGATATTCAGCCCTGGCGCTATCACAAGCTTTTGGAAGTATTCGGAGGCGGAGTGGCTCTTGAAGCTCGTACCGAAGGGGAACTTGAGGAAGCGCTTGATAAGGCTGCGGCAGCAAATGATCTGGTCTTTATCGAGGTCCACACCGGACGGTGGGACTGTCCCGAAGCACTTCGCAATGCAGGACGGTCGATGGCAAAGATTAATCAACTTCGTTCCGAAGAAGATCTGGTCGGAACGCTACGACCTGATCAATGTTTTCGAGAAGAAAATGAGCGAATCAGATAACGTTTGGGATAGACAGGAGAATACCGATTATGAAACCCACTTCTGACAAACCCGAGGCTCCTGATTCAAAACCGGAATCGAATCCTGCCTGGAACAACGATCTTAAATCCCTTCCCATGTCTGAACTGCTGGCAAAATTAGGGTCGTCGCCGGACGGCCTCAATCAGGCCGAGGCGCAGAAACGGATAACCCGGTTTGGCCCCAACGAGATCGCGGAAAAGAAGACCAACCCGTTCCTGAAATTTCTCACCTATTTCTGGGGACCCATCCCGTGGATGATTGAAGCGGCCGTGATCCTGTCCGCGGTGGCCCGGCACTGGCCGGACTTTGCCATTATACTCATACTTCTTCTGGCCAATGCTGTCGTTGGATTCTGGGAAGAGCACCAGGCCGGCAACGCCATCGCGGCCTTGAAGGCCAAACTGGCCATTACCGCCCAGGTAAAACGCGACGGGATATGGGTTACCCCGGCAGCACGCGAGTTAGTCCCGGGGGACGTCATCCGCGTACGCCTGGGTGACATTGTTCCGGCAGACGCACGCTTGCTGGAAGGCGATCCGGTGGAGGTCGATCAATCGGCGTTGACCGGTGAATCCTTACCGGCCACACGCAAACCGGGCGATGCGCTCTTTTCGGGCTCGATCATTCGACAGGGCGAAATCAACGCCTTGGTATACGCAACCGGCGCGAACACTTACTTCGGCAAGACCGCACGACTGGTGCAGGAAGCGAACACCGTCAGCCATTTCCAGCGCGCGGTGCTCAAGATCGGCAATTACCTGATCATCCTGGCGGTAGCCCTGGTAGCGTTGATAATAACCGTCGCGCTCTTCCGCGGCGACCCAATACTCGCCACGCTGCAATTTGCATTGGTACTGACCGTGGCCGCGATTCCCGTGGCAATGCCCACGGTGCTGTCGGTGACCATGGCGGTTGGCGCACGCCTGCTGGCAAAAAAGCAGGCCATTGTGACCCGGTTGGCTGCCATCGAGGAGTTGGCGGGCATGGACGTGCTCTGCTCGGACAAGACCGGCACCTTGACCCAGAACAAGCTGACCTTGGGCGACCCGTTCTGTGTAGACAGTAGTTCTCCGGAACTTGTCATCTTAAGTGCGGTTCTGGCGTCGCGGTCGGACAATAGGGACAGCATTGATCTGGCCGTCTTGGGAGGTCTGAAAGATGATCAGGTCCTGAATGGCTATGAGCTGATTCATTTCCAGCCATTCGACCCGGTACGCAAACGCACAGAGGCGACCATCAAGGGTACGGACGGAAAAGAGTTCAAGGTAACCAAGGGGGCGCCTCAGGTGATCCTGGAGTTGTCGGCCAACGCCGGGCAGATCAAGGCCGCAGTCGATACTGCGGTCAACGAATTTGCGGCACGCGGCTTCCGCTCGCTGGGTGTCGCCCGGACCGGGGATGAAGGTTCCTGGCAGTTTCTCGGCGTGTTGCCGCTGTTCGATCCGCCTCGGGAAGAAGCTGCGGCGATCATCGAAACCGCCCGGCAGATGGGGATAAACGTCAAGATGGTTACGGGCGACACACTGGCCATCGCCCGGGAAACGGCCGGCAAGCTGGGCCTGGGCGCCACCATCCTCGATGCCGCGGGTTTTGGCGACACCAAGGCCCACGAGACGGGGCAGTTGGCGGAGGCAATCGAGAAAGCGGACGGTTTCGCCCAGGTGTTCCCCGAACACAAGTTCCACATCGTGGATGTCCTGCAGCAACGCGGCCACATCGTCGGCATGACCGGCGACGGGGTCAACGACGCCCCGGCGCTGAAGAAGGCCGACTGCGGCATCGCCGTTTCCGGCGCAACGGCTGCGGCGCGCGCCGCAGCCGACATCGTTTTAATGACAACCGGCCTGTCGGTGATCATCGACGCCATCAAGGAAAGCCGCAATATCTTTCAGCGGATGAACAGCTACGCCATCTACCGTATTACCGAGACGCTGCGAGTGCTTTTGTTCATGACCTTGTCGATCCTGGTATTCAACTTCTACCCGGTGACTGCGGTTATGATCGTGATGCTGGCCTTGCTCAACGATGGCGCCATCCTGTCCATTGCCTATGACAACGTCCATTACAAGGACAAACCTGAGTCCTGGAACATGCACATGGTGCTTGGGGTTTCCACGGTACTGGGTGTCATTGGCGTCGTCTCCGCATTCGGTCTGTTCTATCTCGGTGAGCGCGTCTTTCAACTTGACCGGGCGCATATCCAGACACTGATGTATTTGAAACTGTCCGTGGCCGGACATCTAACGATCTTCCTGACACGCACACGTGGCCCATTCTGGTCCATACGTCCCGCTCCAATTTTATGGGTTGCCGTTCTGGGCACGCAAATAATTGCGACATTGATCGCTGTATATGGACTGTTTATGACACCCCTTGGCTGGAGTTGGGCATTGTTAGTCTGGGGCTATGCCCTGGTATGGTTTCTCGTGAATGATCGCCTCAAGCTGCTCGCCTATCGGATTTTCGATCCGACTCACGCGCCTCTGTTGGGCAGGAATCCTGCCGGAACCGCGGGTGGACAGACCTGAAACCGACAATAAACAGAATAGTAGACGTAGCCCAATAGCATAGCCTCTTGTCTCATCGGGTCGGTGCGGAATTCTTTGGAGATAGGGTCGTAAACCTCCCGAAATCGACCTTTACAAAAAACCTTCAATCGTTCTGAATCATTCGTAAACGACTAACATCGATATTTCTTCCCAGCAATCGCTCGATACGACCCAAGGCTTCTGCATGACATCCACGGGTTGGCTGTTTTTCGATGCAGTAATCCGTTATCTACATATCTGTACATTTAATCAGTTGGATATCCATATACCTGAAGATAAAACTACTAATATTATAATTTCATATACAAACATACATAAAACACCTATGCATATCGAAATAGGCCATACTCTTGCACTAACATGCAAGCTTATATACACTTTTTGACGTCTAATTTTTACATATGCCAAATCTACGATAACCAAAAATATAGTAAGTACAATTGTTACTATTTGCCTTACTTTTTCTATTAACGGGTATGATATGAATAATAAAGAGCACAAGAGCATCAGCAGTACTATCCAACCCCAGCCAAGATTGTTATGGTCATGATTATTTTTTTCCATAAATATGTTACCCCCCACCATAAAGCCATGATTTCACCCGACGTCCATACTGCTTTCCTCTTGGTGATGTTTGTGGTAATGTTGGCACTGAAATAAATTTACCTTTAAAATTATTTGTATCCAAATTTAATGCCATTGTTTTTGTGCAACAGGACAGGTCTCATGCCTAGCGACAAACGAAATATTGCCGACATAATCAATAACTTGCGTAGGGTATTTCAGGTCATCAACGAGCAGTCCAAAAAGGCGGAAAAGGAGACCGGATTAACGGGCCCACAACTTTGGGCAATAAAGGTCATCGCGGAGTTTGCGCCGATCAGGGTGTCGGTTCTGGCGCAGAGGATGTATCTCCATCCTGCAACGGTGGTCGGCATACTCGATAGACTCGAAGCACGGGAATTCGTGACCCGAACTCGTTCCAAAGAAGACAGACGAGTTGTTGAAATAACATTAACCGCTCAGGGGCAAGCACTTCTCGTTGATGCTCCGGAAGTTGCCCAAGGACTGCTCGTAAGAGGATTAGAATCATTGCAAGGTGACAAGTTACGCAAACTTGATGAGGGTTTATATGAGTTAGCTAAAATTTTGGGTGCACACGAGCTGCCGCCCCAGCTTATTCTTTCACCGGAGATTAATGCACCTAACAAACAGAACGGGCGTTAAGCCCGTTTAACAGCCTTGTAGCGGATACTGCTCCAACATTCCTACCATGGAATTAAGAAGACCAAGCACCTCTGACGGCTCGTTCAGATAGTAGGGTGCAGTCGTCTGGCCGTTTCCTCCCACATGCACCCCGAATATATTCGCATTTTTCATTTGAAAAGCCTCTTCGTCCGGCACATTACCCCCGAAATAAACAGCACGTCCTGAGTCAATGCTTCGCATGGCTGCCAGTAACGCCTCGGCTTTGGTGAGCGTCTCCATTGGGAACAGTTCGACTTTTATAGACCTGTGACGACAGATGTCGTTTATCGGATGATGAAAAGGTGAGTTGTAATAATCCGGCCATTCGGCGCCATGATTACCGATGACCAAATGTGGCAAAATACCGAGCATGGCCAGTGCCTCTGTTCGTGTCCTCCCCGAAATAATGACAACCTTTGCCAGCATCATCAATCGAATCAGTGTTTCTCGAAACGGTTCGGTAATCCGGGGAGTTGAAAAATCCGCGTCACCTGTTGCCAAGGTTTCGTCCAGGTCAAAGATAAAAAGCGTATCTTGGGTGACAGTGCGGTTAATCCACGGGTATCCAACAGATGCACACTCTTCATACTGCTTCTCCAGTTATCGGGATACTCCAGATGGGACCACTCTGGATGCTCATGGTTGTACAGGCGCAAATCGGAATAAATTGCTTGACAAAATATTGTTTGGATGCAAATAATTGCTATAGTTATAATATGTACTCCAGGGGTATTCGTCAAGAATTGATTTACGGCAGGAACATCTCAAAACCAAAAGGAGATAATGGACATGAAAAAGTACCAGGCAGGGATAATGGCACTCATGGGAGGAGCTTTACTCTTCAGCGGTTGCGCGAAACACGACATGGTAAAAAAAGATGAGACGATCATACCTCCGGTAGTAGCCGCAGTGGAACCGGCGAGAGAGCAACCAGCCAAGAAGCTCACCGCCACGATAGCTCCTGTAGTCAAAGATATTCCTGTGGCTCCCAAACAGGCTATTTCTAAAATGGAGCAATTGCAGCGCGCTTTGGGAACTATTTACTTTGAGTATGATGCCGCTACTCTTTCGCCAGCTGCCCGAAGCATCTTGAGCAAAAACTTTGATTTGTTACGAAGCAACCCTGCAGTCAAAGTGCAGATAGAGGGTCACTGCGATGAACGCGGGTCTGACGCCTACAATCTGGCGCTGGGTGAACGGCGAAGCAAATCCGCACTGCAGTATCTGGTAATTATGGGAATTAAAGCGGACCGCTTATCCACGATTAGCTTCGGGAAGGAAAAACCTGTCGCTAACGGCCACGATGAGGCTTCATGGTCGAAAAACAGACGAGATGAATTTGTCGTATCGGAATAATGATTTAACCCCTGGCGCCAGTGTCATGAAAGCAATGTCTTCAGTTATCGGTTGCCCGGAACGTGCCCATGCAGAGAAAATTTCATGAACAGGCCACTCTGCTCGTCAGCGTAATCAAGTGGACCTGTTATGCATCACTCGTCGGAGCCCTGGTGGGTTGCGCCACAACGTTATTTTTGAGAACTCTTGCATGGACATCGGGACAGTTCGGACGTTACCCGAACTATTATCTGTTCCTCCCTATAACATTGGTCGTATGCAGTACGCTGGTTGCCTGGCTTGCCCCTGATGCCGCCGGTCATGGCACCGAGAAGGTCATTGAAGCAGTCCATCGACGAATGGGCAGAATTCCTCTTATGGTTGTGCCGGTGAAGCTTGTGGCGACCGTCATAACGTTGGCGGGTGGTGGTTCAGCCGGGAAGGAGGGGCCCTGCGCCCAGATCGGCGCAGGGCTCGCGTCAGCCTTTGCCGGCCTGCTCCGCCTCGATGATGGTGACCGACGCAAGCTGGTCATATGTGGGATTAGCGCCGGCTTTGCGACGGTATTCGGTACTCCCATGGCAGGCGCTCTTTTTGGCGTAGAGGTGCTGGTACTTGGGCAAATGTTTTATGAGGTGCTGTTCCCATCGTTCGTCGCCGGAATTATCGGCTTTCACGTGGCGACTCAGCTTGGCGTAACCTACCCCCATGTGGCAAACAAAATCATTCCCCAGATAACCGGTTGGAGTTTTTTTGAAATGCTGCTGTTAGGTGTATGGTGCGGGATTGTTGCCCTGATTTTCATTGAACTCATGCAGTTAGGCCATCGATTGTTCGCCCGGTTTACCTTGCCTGCTCCCGCGAAAGCTCTCCTGGGTGGTTCGCTGTTGGCGGTAATCGGCAAAACCGTCTCTACCCGCTATCTGGGATTAGGGCTTGAGTCCATCACCGCGGGTCTTGACGGCCAGGTATTGCCATTGGAAGCGACTATAATGAAGGCCATCTCAACGGTGATAACGTTGAGCAGTGGCGGCAGTGGCGGTGTCGTCACTCCGATTTTCTTCATCGGTACCGCGGCAGGGAACTTGTTTGCCTATCTTTTTAACGAACCCCTCGTCGCTACTTTTTCCGCCATCGGCATGGTTGCAGTGCTGGCAGGGGCAGCCAATACGCCCATTGCGGCATCAATCATGGCCATGGAGCTCTTTGGCGCCGCTATTGCGCCTCACGCCGCAGTTGCATGCATGGTCAGTTTCTTGATTGTCGGTTATCGAAGTATTTATCCGAGCCAGATCCTCGGAATGAATAAAAGCACATCATTAAGGGTCGAAACAGGAAAAGCCCTTGCAGAGTGTTGTGAAGTCACCATTAACCACAGAGGCGCATCATTTTTGGGGTTAATGGCCAAGATGGTCTCGCAGTTTTACCGCAAATAGCCGAAATAGCCGAAATAGTTAAATATTACCACCTAATCCGGAATAATCGATCAGGGCTCTTAACCGGCATGGCACTCATTACAAAAAAAATTATCATCATATCCCCGCATTTCCCACCCGTAAATGCACCGGATATGCATCGTATACGTCAGAGCCTGCCATATCTTCAAGAGTTTGGCTGGTCACCGACGGTATTCGCCGTGGATCCGGAGTATGTGGAAACATCCCAGGATAATCTGCTGTTAGAAAGCCTTCCTCCCCAAACAGAAATCCATCGTGTCAAAGCTCTCTCGACTTCGCTAACCCGGATATTTGGTCTCGGTAACCTAGGAATCAGGTCGTACGTCTCCCTCAAAAATGCCGTTGATCGCTATCTAAGCGAAAACAAGGTTGATCTCATATATTTTAGCACCACCGTCTTCGTCTCCGTGGCCCTGGGCCCTCATTGGCAACGTAAATTTGGTATTCCCTTCGTCATCGATTTACAAGACCCATGGCGCAACGATTTTCACCTTACAATGCCGCCCAGAGAGCGACCGAAAAAATTTTGGTTTGACTATCGCCTGAACAAATTCCTGGAAGCACGCAGCATCCCAAAGTGCTCTGGTATTATCGCCGTTTCCTCCAGCTATATCGAACTCATCAAGGAACGCTATCCGATGCTTGCTCACCACCCCTGCCTCACCTTACCGTTCGGAGTGTTACCCCATGATTTTCAAATAGCCGGCGATCTTCCAGGCCTACGCCGGAATCATGATATGATTGATGTTGTTTACATTGGTCGAGGAGGTAGCGACATGAGCTTGGCGGTAGGGGCGCTCTTTGACGCATTCAAGAGGGGGCTGAGCCGTAACCCTGAACTGTTTGCCAGGGTGCATTTTACCTTCATCGGCACCAGCTACGCCGCAAAAGGGAAAGGAATTAAAACTATCGAACCATTGGCGAAGCAGATGAAGATAGAGAGCAGTGTGACGGAACAGACTGATCGCCTCCCCTATTTCCATGCTCTCAAACGGCTGCAAGAAGCCGACATACTCTTTATGCCAGGGTCGACGGACAGATCCTATACCGCCTCCAAGCTCTACCCTTATATCATGGCACAAAAAGCGATTCTGGCCGTATTTAACGATGCAAGCAGCGTGGTGGATACGCTCCGGAGCGTAGGCGGAGGAGAAGTAGTGACATTTCGCGCAGATGATAACGCTGATACCTTGGGGATTCGTCTCTACCCGGTACTCACGGCACTTCTTGAAAAATTGCCATTCCAACCAGCAACCAACTGGAAAGAGTTTAACACCTTTACTGCACGCGAGATGACCAGGAAGCAATGCGAATTCTTCAGTGTAGTGCTGAGCAGTTCGTAAAAGCCCCCGCCTGGTCTCGTTGCGACAACGGAGGAGATAAGGTATTTCCCGATCAACTTCGACGCAACGAACTTTGGTCTCGCTGTGCATACAACCGGAATATGGAGAGAATCATGGCGGCATCGTATCTATTTGATTCAGACGGACTGGTTGCCCTTGCCCGCTATGTAGCACCGGATACCCTGTTTGCCTTCGATCTGGATGGCACCCTGACGCCGATCGTTGACGACTGTTTCGCGGCACAGAGTGACGAACCGGTTAGAGCCACGTT
>CAIYUY010000093.1 GCA_903929485.1 uncultured Desulfuromonadales bacterium | reverse complement strand
TCTCCTGATGAAAACGGGGTGGTCGCCTGATATCCTCAATCGCAACACATCCCTTTTGAATCATCGTACCAAGCCCTTTCTTCATTCTCTTCAGATATCTTCCAGCTATAGTCCCCATGCGGTTAACCGAATATTTACAAGCGAAGCAATCTAGAAACTGGCAACATGCTGAAATAAAAACAGATTGCTTCGTCACTTCGTTCCTCGCAAAGACTCTGAACGGACTTTTTGCGACTGCATCAAACTTGACTGATTCGATCCTTTGCTGCTTCCATGAAAACCCTTGACTGCAAGCGTTATCGGGAGACAAAAAACCCCGCGGGAATGACTCCCACGGGGCTATGATTACCATTCATCAAAACGCTTATTGTTTGCGTGCTTTCCTCCGGAAGAAAGCCAAACCGCCAAGACCGGCTCCCAAGAGAAGGAAGGTCGATGGTTCCGGGACGGTTTCGTTGAGGATAAGCTGCGCCGACGGTGTTCCACCGGTATAGCCGAAAAGCTCGGAACTCGGCTCATCCGTGTCCACTCCTCCGCCGAAAATGAAGAGATTACCCTGAGCGGCATTGAGCAAGTTGAGAGCCGTTGCATTTAAAACGATATCCACATAGTGTTCGGCGCCGGTATCGGCCGCACTCACGTTTTGCGCCCCCAAGGGAGAACCGGCCACCAACCCCAACCAGTCGATGCCGGAGGCTGCGTGTGACGTGAAGGTTACCTCAGGATCGGTGCTAACATTAGAGCCGTCATTCCAGATCGACAAGGTAGCATTCGTTATGACTCCCACCTGGGGAATGGCAAACGAAATCCAATCATGATAGTTGTAATTTACAAATAAGTTATTGATAATCGATACATTATCATTGTTATAAGTCCCGTTGTCTCGAACCCAACCTGAACCGCTTGCGGTGACCGTTATCCCGGAACCGAATGCCGCTCCGGTGAAGATCCCGACCAAAAAGAGAACCAGCGCCAGCCGCTTCATACCATACCTCCCTCGAATCTTTATAAATCCGCCACACACAAGCAAGTATCAAGCCAAGAACGACGATCTTGCAAATTATCTTTCAGGATGTCGTTGCGAGGAACGAAAAGACGAAGCAATCCAGTAGCCTTGGGACGTTGGCGAGATTCCGGATTGCTTCGCCTTGCTCGCACTGACGGGATTGTCGAGAGCATCAAAGAATAGAACCCCCTCACCCCATGGAGAAAAGGTGTAAATATATCCGACAGTGCGACCTGCCGACTGTAAAGAAACCCGACAGGTGAGGACGCCGGAGATTAGACAAACTACCAACCTATAAAAAAAAAGAGCAAAACCAATATTAAAAAATTCGATTAATCAAAAAGAACATTCAAAACCAGTTGATTCAATTAAAGGTAAGGATTAAGATGACGATAAATGACTTGAGCCAAATGCACTAATCACGAGAAAATGATAGTTCCGACTCTAACAACATATTCCATGAACCACCCCTCGCCCCCGGCTCACGATTTCCATGATATCCCGGAAATGTCAGGAATAAAGCGCTCCCCATTCCTCGCAATCCCGGCGCCGCCCGTTGCTCACGCTATCCGGCAGTTCTCGCAAAAAGAGACACGTGACCGGAGTTTTTAGAACCGTTGCCACCGGCAACAAAGTCAAAGGAGACGACCATGGCTCTTGTGAAAAAAACGACCTCAACGTCCCAACCTGTCGCCGCAGCCGAAGGGAAAAGCTCCGCCGTCATCGCCCGGGAGGCGGAACTCCAGCGCAAGAAGGCCCGCACCTTGGCCAAACAGCAGCAGGCAGCCGAACGGATAGCCGCCGCCACCGGCCAGTTGTCCGCGGGAATCAATGAGGCGACCGCCGCCGCGGAAGAGCTGAAACGCGCCTCCGACCAGATCGCCACCGGCGCCGAGGAGGCCTCCGGCGCCGCACAGCAATGCCTGGCTTCCCTGAAACTGGTTGGGAGCGCCATTACCCGTCAGTTGCAAAACGCCGACATCAGCCAGACCAAAGCAGAGAGCACGCAAATACTGGTGGCCAGGACCAACACCGACATCACCCAGATGGTGACCAATGTGGGGGTCGCGGCCCAGCGCCAAGCGGCCTCCGTGCAACTGGTGGTGGAACTGGAAAAACAGGCGGCCAGTATCGGCGACATCATCAAAGCGGTTGTGAGGATAGCCGACCAGACCAACCTGCTGGCGTTGAACGCCGCCATCGAAGCGGCGCGGGCCGGCAAACATGGCAAAGGGTTCGCCGTAGTGGCGGATGAAGTCAGGACTCTGGCGGAAACCTCGGAGAAGAGCGCCAAACAGATTTCGGACCTGGTGGGGCAGATACAGCACGAGGTGAAAGCCATCGCCGAGGGGATCGGCACCTCGGCCAAGACCATGGAGGGGGAGATCGAAAACGGCAAGACCATCACCCAGCAGCTGGAGCAGGTCCGGATCGACGTCATAGAGATCGTCAGGGGGGTCACGGAGATAGCCACCGGCGCCGGCCAATCAAATATAGCGGCGCAGCAGGCGCTCAAGGGTTCCGAAACCATCGCCGCGGCAGCCGAACAACAGTCCGCCGCCGCCGAGGAGTCGGCCAAGACCGTGGGAGAGCAGTCCCAGGCCCTGGCCGAGTGCGAGCAGACGACCAAAAACCTCTCGGAGCTCACCGAAGACCTGAAAAATTCCACCGACGTGGCCAAGAGCGCCGAGGAGGTGGCTTCCGCCGCCGAGGAACTCTCCTCCGCCGTATCGGAAATCAATCGTTCCGGCACCCAGATCATGTCGGCCATAGAGCAGATCCGTAAAGGGGCCGAGGTGCAGTCCGCCGCCGCCGAGGAGTCCGCCGCCGCCATTACCCAGATCGAGAAAGGGGCGGAGATCGCCCAGGACCGCGCCACCGTGGGCGTCGAAAAAATAGCCGCCATCAAGGGGCTGCTGGCGGTCAACAAGACCGCCATAGACGCTCTCATCACCGGAGTCTCCTCATCGGCGGCCGCCTCCCGGGCCAGCATCAAACAGATCAAGGAGCTGGAACTGGTGGCGCGGCGCATCGACAAGATCGTTGACGCCATCACCACCGTCTCCATTCAGACCAACATGCTGGCGGTGAACGGCTCCATCGAGGCGGCGCGGGCCGGCGAGTTCGGCAAGGGGTTTGTGGTGGTGGCCACCGACATCCGGAACTTGGCCCACGATTCCGCCGAGAACGCCGACCGGATCAAGGATCTGGTAAAGGCGGTGCAGGATCAGATCGGCATGGTGGGACGCGACCTGGATGAGATCGTCGCCACGGCCATCAGCGAAGTGGAAAAGGCCAAGAGCTCCACGGCCAACCTGATAATCATTGAAACCGACATCGCCGTCGTGGAGAGCGGCACCAAGGAGATCCTGGCTGCCTCCAACGAGATCGCCACTGCCATCGGCCAGGTGAAGAAAGGGATCGAGCAGATCTCCTCGGCGGCACAGGAAGCCGATAAGGCCGCCACCGAGTCCGCCGCCGCCGCCCGGCAACAGTCCCAAGGGGCCGAAGAACTGGCTGCCGCCATCGAAGAGATCGCTTCTCTGGCCGACGAACTTCAAAGCGTTTGACAGGGGGTGATCCAATGACGACAGATAACCTGGAAGAGCGGGAAACTCCGCAGCCCATGGAGGAAGAGCTCCTGGATGAGCAGGAATCGGACAGCCGCCAGTTCGTAACCTTCATCGCCGGCAATGAAGTATTCGCCGTGGATATGGCGCCGGTGCAGGAGATCATCCGCGTGCCGGAGGTGGTGCGGGTTCCCTTGGCGCCGCCAACGTTGGAAGGACTGGCTAACCTGCGGGGGAAGGTGCTCCCCATTATTTCCCTGCGCCGCGTCTTCGGCTTCGATGATATCGAATATAACGACGCCACTCGGGCCATCGTCATCGATATCGGCCAACCCCTGGGGTTCGTCGTTGATCGGGTCGCCAGTGTCGTGGGAGTGGAGCCGGGGAAGATCGAGGGGGTGGAATCCATTCGCGGCACCGTAAACACGGATCTGATTTCCGGACTGATCAAGGACGTGGGGGGGCACGCCATGATCATGGTGCTGGATTTCGCCAAACTCATCGCCCAGGAGTTTGCGGAAATCGCCGCCATTGACAAAAAGGGGGGCGCCGACCGCCGTAGCGCCGTGGCGGAACAGGACGATGACGACATCGGCGATGAGCTGCAACTGGTCAGTTTTGAGGTCGCCGGCCAGGAATACGCCATGGCCATTGAAGATGTGCAGGAGATCGTTCAGATTCCGGAAGAGATCATCCATGTTCCCCATTCGGAAAGTCATGTGGTGGGGATCATGACACTCAGAAACCGCCTCCTCCCCCTGGTTAACCTCCGCCGGATGTTTAATTTACCTTCTCGGGAGAATGACGACCACAGCCGCATCGTGGTGGTCGCCCTGGGGTCGGCGTCGGTGGGGGTGGTGATGGACAGCGTCAATGAGGTCCTCCGCGTGGCGAAAACCGACGTGGACCCCATGCCCGGACTCCTGGCCCGGGATGGCGAACTGGCCGACATCACCGATATTTGCCGCTTGAACAACGGCAAACGGCTGGTCTCCATCATCTCGGCCAACAATCTGTTCCGGCATTCGGACGTAAAGGAGGCCATGGCCACGGTGGAAACCATGCACGACGACGGGGCGCGGAATAGCGCCGGTGATCAGGATGATGTTTCGTCCGACGATGATGAGCAGATGGTGGTGTTCCGGCTGGACAAGGAGGAGTTCGGGGTCCCCATCGACACCGTTCAGGAAATTGTCCGGGTTCCCGAGGAACTGACCCATGTTCCCAAGGCGCCCCCCTTCGTTGAGGGGGTCATCAATCTCCGCGGATCGGTACTGCCGGTGATAGACCTGAGACGGCGCCTGGGAATGCCGCCGGTGGAGCGGTCGGACCGGCAGAGGGTCATGGTGTTTCTCATTTCCGGCATGCGAACCGGCTTTATCGTCGATTCCGTGGCCGAAGTACTGAAGATCCACAGAAGCGCCATCGAGCCGGCGCCCCGCCTTTCCTCTGAACAGTCAAAACTGCTGGCGCGCATGGCCAATCTGGAAAAACAGCAGCGGATGGTGCAGCTCATCGAACCGGCCCACCTTCTTGACGACGGCGACAGGATCAAACTGGCGCAACTGAACGGATGAACCGTCATGATCAAGCTCCTTATTGTTGATGATTCCGCGCTCATGCGGCGGCTACTCCACTCGGCGTTCCAGTCCCAAGGGGATTTCGAGATCCGCCAGGCACGTAACGGCACGGAGGCGGTGGAACTGAATAACGAGTTCCGGCCCGACGTGGTGACCCTGGACATCAATATGCCGGAGATGGACGGAATTACCGCCCTGTCGCTCATCATGGCGCAACGGCCGGTTCCGGTGGTGATGGTCTCGTCCCTCACCGAAAAGGGAGCGCTGGCCACCTTTGAAGCCCTGCACCTGGGGGCGGTTGATTATGTCACCAAGCCGGGCGGGACGATTTCCTTGTCCATCGAAGATATCAGCCAGCAGCTGGTGGCCAAGGTGCGCGCCGCCGCCGAGGCCAAGGTCAAAGGGGGAACGGCCCATGGGTTGGCCCAGCGACTGCGGGAGGAGCGGGAGAAATCTACACCCGCTCCTCCTCCCCCGCGGCGGGGCCAGGGTAAAGAGGGGGTGGTGATCATGGGAGTTTCCACCGGCGGCCCCCGTACCCTGGAAGATATCCTCCCCTTGCTCCCGGCGGACTTTCCCTGGCCGGTGCTGGTGGCCCAGCATATGCCTTCCGCGTTTACCCGCTCTTTCGCCGACCGGATGAATGGGCTCTGCGCCCTTTCGGTGGTGGAGGCCGCCCAGCCGCTGACGGTTAACCCCGGTACGGTTTATATCGGGAAAGGGGGGGCGGACATGGTGCTGAGTCAGCGAACCGGAAAACTCACCGTGCTGGCCAAGCCGGAAAGCAGGGAATTCATGTGGCATCCGTCGGTGGAACTCCTGGGGCGATCCGTTCTGGAATGTTGCGATCCGGCTCGGGTAGTGGCGGTCATGCTCACCGGCATGGGTCATGACGGCGCCGAGGTCTTTGCCCAGATACGAAAACTCGGGGGGCGGACCATCGCCGAATCCGAGGAGTCCGCCGTCGTCTTCGGGATGCCGGCGGAACTGATCAAGCGGGGGGGGGCCACACTGGTGCTCCCTTCCGAAAAAATCGCCACGCAGCTTACCGCCTGGGTTGGACGATAGGAGAACGGATGGCCTTCATAAAACGGCAACCGGGGGAACCGCTCCAGCAGGATGAGCGAAAACGGGAGCGGGAGTGCGCCGACCTGTTGCGGCAGCTTGGCGACCCCACACCGGCGGCGCGGCGGTGGGCGGTGCGGGATCTGGCCGGCTGTTCCGATTCGTCCCAGGCTCTGGTGGAGCTGTTGCGCCATGAACAGGACAGCTCCGTTCGGGAGATCATCCTCACCACCCTCACCCAGCTGGGAGACGAGACGGCCGTGGCCGCACTGGTGAGCTATCTCCGGAGCGAGGATGTCACCCTGCGCAACGAGGCCGTGGAGGCGATGAAGTCGTTGCCCGACGAAGTATCTCCCATCATGGGGGCGCTGCTGGGAGACCCGGACCCCGATGTGCGCATTTTCGCGGTGAACATCCTGGAATCCTTGCGTCACGACCAAGTTGAGGAGTGGCTGCGGGAAGTCATCCTACAGGACCCCCATGTGAACGTCTGCGCCACCGCGGTGGATCTGCTGGGAGAAGTCGGGACTTCATATTCACGGGAAGCCCTGGAAAACCTCAAGGTCCGCTTTCCCGACGAACCGTACATCAGCTTTGCGACCGATCTGGCCCTGAAGCGGATCCGGTCCACCTGAAAACGTCATGACCGAGATAACCATCAGCCAGGAAGAATTTCTGAAATTCAGGGAATTTTTCTATCGGAAAACCGGCATCCAGTTCGAGGATACGAAACGGTACTTTGTGGACAAGCGGCTCGTCGAGCGGATTCAGGCGACGAAGTCGGACAATTTCCGGAACTATTTCGTCATGCTCCGCTTTGAGGTGTCCGGTGAAGAGCTCCAGACCCTGACCAATCTGATGACGGTGAATGAAACTTATTTTTTCCGGGAGGAGTACCAGTTCAAATGCCTGGTCGCCTCCATACTCCCGGAACTGACGGCCCGGAAAAAAGATCAGCGTCCCATCCGTATCTGGTCGGTCCCCTCCTCGTCGGGGGAGGAAGCGTACTCCATCGCCATCTACCTGCTGGAACAGTGGCCGGGGATCAACCAGTGGGACGTTGAGATCATCTCGTCGGATATCGACACCAAGATCCTGGCCCAGGCCCGTAGCGGGCATTATTCCCCCCGTTCGGTGCAGAAACTCCCCAAGCATCTCCTGGATAAATATTTCCGCCCCGCCGGGGACGGGTATCAGATTTGCGACGACCTGAAGCAGGCGGTGGAGTTCACCAGGGTAAACCTGATGAAACCCACCGATATGCGGGGCTATCGGGAGTTTGATGTCATCTTCTGCCGCAACCTGCTGATCTATTTTGACGACCTGTCCCGCCGCACGGCCGCCGACACCTTCTTTGACGCCCTGAATCCGGGTGGATATCTCTGCCTCGGCCACTCGGAATCCATGAGCCGCATCTCTTCGCTGTACCAGGTCCGGAAATTTTCGGATTCGGTGGTCTACCGAAAACCTAAGGAAAGTTAAATGGGCGGTTTCGGATTCGGTGGTCTACCGGAAACCCAAGGAGAGTTAAATGAGCGGTTTTCTGATTCGGTGGTCTACCGGAAACCCAAGGAGATTTAAATGAAGCGGATTCTGATCATTGATGACGCCGCTACGGTGCGCATGTATCACCGGGGTATCCTGGAGGAGGCCGGCTATCAGGTTGTCGAGGCGGTGAACGGCATCGAGGCCATGGAAAAGACCCTGGTGGAACCCTTTGACCTCTACCTGGTGGACATCAACATGCCCAAACAGGACGGTTACGGTTTTTTGAGCGACTTGCGGAGCGGGGAACTGCCGCAGACCCCGGCCATCATGATCTCCACCGAAGCCTCCTCCGATGACCGGAGACGGGCCTATGCGGCGGGGGCCAACCTTTATCTCATCAAACCGGTCAAGCCGGTGGAGCTGCTCCTCAATTGTCGCCTGCTTCTGGGGGAGGCCTCTCCGTGAACGCTTTGCTGGAGCAATTTCTCGCCGAATCACGTGAAGCGCTGCAGAGCATCGGTGAAAAACTGCTGGCGCTGGAGAAGGAACCGGACAACGGCGACCTGCTGACGGAGCTGTTCCGCCTGGTCCATACCCTGAAAGGGAACAGCGGCCTGTTCGATCTCCCCGAATTGACCCGGGTTCTGCATGCGGGCGAGGATCTCATGGACGCCGTGCGCGGAGGCGCCGTGGCCTACTCTCCCCTTCTGGCCGATCGGTTACTGGACGCCATGGACTTCGTCGGCATGCTCTGTGACGAATTTGAGGCCCACGGCCGCACCGACGCCAAACATATCCCGGTGGCCGTCCGGCTGGCGGAGTCACTGAGAAGCCTCCAGGCGACGGCGCCGGACGACTCCGGGGTTCCGGCTTCCCCTACCCCCGGAGAGGTACGGGAAGCGCCATCGGACACTGCTCCTCCCCTGCCGCTGGGGGAACTCCCGGAAGAGATCAGGATGGAGGCCTACCGTCGGACGACGGCGGGCGAACCCCTTCACTGGCTGGCATACCGTCCTGACGGGGACTGTTTTTTCCAGGGAATTGACCCCTTCTATCAGGCGCGACAAACACCGGGAATCCTCTGGGGAAACATCACCCCCCGCAGAGCGTGGCCGAAACTTTCCGAGCTTGATCTCTACTGCTGCAATCTGGATTTCGGCGTCCTCACCACGGCCCCCCTGGATGAACTTGAAGAGTACTACCGCCATGCCTGGGATCAGATCGGGATAAGCCCCGTCTCCCGGCGCGACCTGGAGAACCGCTGCGCGGTCATGGCTCCCCACGTTCCCGCCCAGCCAACCGTTCAGCCGATCAACCGACAGGAACAGCCGCCGGAGGTTGCCGCACTTCTTGCCGCGCAACGGGAAATTCTTTCTCTCCCCGACGATGTGCTCTGGCTTGCCGGACGGATCAAGGCGGCTGCGGCCTCGCTTGCCGGCTGTCTGCACGCCATCGGTTCAGAGGAGCTCACGGCGACCCTGGAAGCGGCACGGGAAGAGGCGCTTGCCATGCTGTCGGCCGCTCCTCTCCTCCTCTGGCTGGAGAGTTACTTTTCAGTCATTCCCGCCGCTTCGGCGACTCTACTCCCGGCCCCTTCGCTCCAGGACGATGCCCCCCCTCCCCCCCCCACCGAAGGGGGAATCAAATTCGGGCGCCGCATTGAGGACGCCTTTATGGCGGCGAAGAGCATCAAGGTTGATCAGGTCAAGATCGATCGACTGCTGGATCTCATCGGCGAAATGGTGGTGGCAAAGAACGGACTCCCGTATCTGGCCGACCGGGCCGACACCCTCTTCGGGTCAAGGGAACTCTCCCGGGAAATAAAGAGTCACTACGCTGTCATCAACAGGATCTCCCAGGAGATGCAGGACTCCATCATGCAGGTCAGCATGATGCCGATCTCCTTCATACTGCAGCGATTTCCCCGTTTGGTTCGCGACACCTCCCAGAAATTGGGCAAGGAAGTCAATCTGATTCTGGAAGGTGAGGAGACCGAAGCGGACAAGCATGTCATCGAATCCCTGGGGGATCCCCTGGTGCACATCGTCAGGAATAGTCTGGACCATGGCATCGAACTCCCCCAGGTTCGCCTCGCCTTGGGCAAGCCCGCCGCCGGCGTCATCGTCATCCGTGCGACACAGGAATCGGACCGGGTCGTCATCGAGATCAGGGACGACGGCAAGGGAATCGATCCGGAGAACATCAAGCGCAAGGCATACGAGAAAGGGATTATCGACGAGGAGCGGCTGGAACGAATCAGTGACCAGGAGGCGGTAAATCTGGTCTTTGCCGCCGGCTTTTCCACGGCCGACGTTGTTTCCGATCTCTCCGGCCGCGGCGTGGGGATGGATGTGGTCCGGACCGCGGTGGAGAAGGTCAACGGAACCATCACCCTTGAGAGCGAGAAGGGAAAAGGGACTCGAATCCGCCTCTCGGTGCCGCTCTCCATGGCGGTAACCAGCGTCATGGTTGTGGAATCCAACAAGCAGTCCTTCGGCGTCCCCATGGAAAGTGTCATGGAGACCGTCCGAATCCCGCGAGCCGATATCCATACCATCAAAAAATGCCTGGCAACGGTGCGACGGGGACGGATCGTGCCGTTGAAATCACTGAACTCCCTGCTGGATCTGAACGCCCTCCCCATGGCCAACGGAGAAGACGAACTGGCGGTGCTCATCGTCAATGTGGGGGGGGAGAGAGTGGGAATCATGGTGGATGATTTTCGTGAAACGGTTGAAATAATCCTCAAGCCGATGACCGGAGTCCTGGCGGGACTGGTCGCCTATTCGGGCTCCGCCCTTCTGGGGGACGGCTCGGTGCTCATGGTTCTTGATCTGAAGGAGCTCCTCTGATGGCCATAACATTCACGAAATATCGCGCCGTTTTTGCCGACAACGTTGGGGGAGATGACGCGGAGCCCCTTCTGGAGTGGCTGCTGAAGCACCCCAAGGGGAAAATCGATCTTTCCCAATGCACTCACCTGCAACCGGCCAATCTTCAAGTATTAATGGCCGCGCAATGCACCATTTTGGCCGAACCGAAGGACAAACTCCTGGCACAGTGGCTGGATACGGCGTTGAAGCCGGGCATGGGGAAATAACATGGCAAAGACCATCATGGTGGTAGATGACTCTCCGACAATGCGGCTGAGCCTGAAGTTGGCTCTGGAGTTGAGCGGATTCAACGTCTTATGCGCCGGGGACGGCGTCCTGGCTATGAAGATGCTCGAGTCCGGCTCCAAGCCCGATCTCATCATTAGCGATGTGAACATGCCGAATATGGGGGGAATGGAGTTCATACAAAATCTCCGAAGGGTCCCGGGTTTCCGTTTCACTCCGGTATTGATGCTCACCACGGAGAGCAAACAGGAGAAGAGGGACGAAGCCAGGAAGTACGGCGCCACCGGCTGGCTGGTCAAGCCCGTTACCGGTCCCGATATGGTGAAGGTTATCAAACAGGTGCTCCCCGGAGCGTGAGGGATGCTTGAGAAACAACCATGAAAATTAATCCGAACCTTCCGGGAAAGCTTTGGGACTCACAGGCGAGGTTCTCCCGGTTACTGCTGTCCGTCCCGGGAGCCATGGCGATGGCCTCCGTGGTTGTCTATTTTTTATATCCGGAATTGGACCGATTGCTCCATCTCCCCGCGAATCTTGCGGTTGCGCTGACAGGCGCGTTGGCCTCATTTTCCACATGGGCGTTGGTTGCCTACATCTACAAAAAGCAGCTATTCACTACCCGCAACGAAACCATGCAGACCCATACCTTTTGTTCAGCCCAGCAGCACTGCATCAGGGAAAACTACCGTCAGACACTCTCGGATCTGCACCAGTACAATACGCTGCTTGCGACTCAATTACGGGAGGCGGTCGGGCAGAGTGAAACGGCGGTGATGGGGGTGATCGAGAGAATGATGAAGATCAACAAACAATCCCGCTCCCAGGTTGAGGGTATTGCCGCATCTTCGGAAATACTCACCATTACCCGGGAACAGATCCTGAAAAATGAACAGATCATTGGGGCGTTGAATGCTTTTTCCCTGAGCCAGACCGAACATCTGCGGGACAATCTCGCCCATAGTGAAAAACTATCCAACGAGATGGAGCAGATGCGTCCCCTGGTAAGCGACATCGCTGATATCGCCGATCAAACCACCATGCTGGCGCTCAATGCAGCCATTGAGGCGGGCCGAGCGGGAGAAGCGGGGCGCGGCTTCGCGGTAGTGGCCGAGGAGGTGGGGAGGCTTTCCAACCAGACCAACAGGGCGGCCAAGGAGATCGCCGTCAGAATCAAAAAAGTGACGGGCCAGGCGCAAATTGAAACCGAAATCGCCCGGAAGACCATTGCCGCCAATCTGGACTCTTGCAAGGTTACGACTCTGGCCGAGACGTTATCCGACATCGTGGAGCGGTTCAAGACCGCGTCTACTCACCTGGAAGAGATCATTCAAGGAAGTGATGCGGCATATAAGGTAATTCTCCATGAAATTTCAATCGTTTTGGGAGAAGTACAGTTCCAGGATCTACTGCGCCAGCGGGTGGAGCATGTGAATGACGGTTTGGAGTATGCCGGTGACTTCACTCAAAAGACGGGACTGTGGCTGGAAGGGAAGGAAGAATCTCCCGGCCCTCGCTTGATGAACCATCTTGCCTTGTTGAAGGAAAAATATGTCATGCAGGAACAACGGACCACTCATGATACGTTATTGGGGATAAAGTCGCCGACAGCGGAAAGTTCAAAAAAAATAGAGCTCTTCTGAGGCCCTCCTCCCGCCACGACAACAGTGAACCGCGTAACGTAACGTCCGCAAAAAACCGGAAAAATACAACTGGGCCCTGATTTCTTATTGTATCCATAAAGATTCTTGTGTTGTGTCAACATCCCCTGTATTCTTCCGCCATGAGTAAAATTCTGGTGGCATGGATTGGTCGAACAGACCTTAAATCAGGTATAAACAAGGGCCGGGATGGTCTTGGTCCCCTTGCCAACGCGCTGGATGCCCGCGCCTTCGACCATGCTTTTTTCCTCAATAACTATCCAGCCGGCGAGGTTGCCCCTTTCCTTGTCTGGCTGAAATCACGTACCCACGTTCCCCTCTCCGTTCACACTGTCGTGCTGACCAGTCCCACCAACTTCGGTGAAATCTACCATGCCGCACTCCAGGTCATAGAGCAGTCCCTGGCAAAATATGGCAAGGATGTCCAGTTCACGTTCCATCTGAGCCCCGGCACACCCGCCATGGCGGCGGTCTGGATTCTCCTCGCCAAGACCCGTTACCCTGCGGAACTCCTGGAATCGTCCCTTGAGCAGGGGGTACGGACTGCAAACGTACCCTTCGATATCTCCGCGGAGTTTATTCCGTCTCTTCTGCTGAAATCCGATGAACGCCTGGAGCGGCTGAGTGCCGGGTTGCCACCGGAAGCGCCGGAGTTCGGCCAGATCATTCACCGCAGTTCCGTCATGAAGAATGTGGTGGCCAAGGCTAGGCGTATCGCCCTTCGCTCCGTGCCGGTCTTGATTGAGGGGGAATCCGGAACCGGCAAGGAACTTCTGGCGAGAGCCATTCACCGGTCGAGCCCACGAAAGGAGAAACCGTTCATTGCCGTGAACTGCGGAGCGATTCCCACCGAACTGGTGGAGTCAGAATTTTTCGGTCACAAAAAAGGCGCCTTTACCGGAGCGATCAGCGATCGTAAAGGGTGCTTTGAGACGGCGCACGGTGGAACTCTTTTTCTCGATGAGATCGGCGAGTTGCCGCTTTCGGCACAGGTGAAGATCTTGAGGGTGCTGCAGGAAAAGGAAGTGGTCAAGGTAGGAGATAACACTCCCCTCAAGGTTGATGTGAGGGTCATCGCCGCCACCAATCGCAATCTCATTCAGGAAGTACCTACGGGAAGTTTTCGCGCCGACCTTTATTACCGGTTGGCCGTGGCGCTGCTCATACTCCCTCCCCTCCGCGAACGTGACGGCGATATCAACCTGCTCATTGATCATATGCTTGGGGAGATAAATCGCGACAGCGTTGGTGAGCCCGGCTATGTGGATAAAAATATTTCCGCCGGCGCAAGAAATATTATGCTTTCATATCCTTGGCCGGGCAACGCCAGGGAGCTTTTCAATACCATTCACCGTGCAGCGGTATGGTCTCCGGATGAAATTATTACCGTCGAAGACGTCCGCGAGATACTCATTACACCCCCTGTTGCACGTACGCAGGACTCTCCGGATCTTCTTAATGCCGATGGCGTCAACCTCCCGGAAATGCTGGCGAATAAAGCACACGATTATCTTGAGAGAGCCCTCGGGTTGACCAGTGGCAACAAGACTAAAGCCGCCAAATTGTTGGGCCTCCCCAACTACCAGACTTTCACCAACTGGTGCGAGAAATACGGTGTGGAAGAGTAATGGCACAGCCATTGCTATAGGGAGGTATGAGCAAGATTATGCAATCCGTCAATTTTGAAATACTTCGCCAAAGCAACCCTATCCTTGCCGATCTGGGTGGTTTTGCCGAGCGGTACGCATGGCCGGACCCCTCCAGCGCCTTGGTGAAGCTCCGCGCATATATCGAAACCATGGTGGGGACTCTCTATTCCGCCTACGGGTTGCCCCGTCTCTACCAGCCAAGCCTGAACGATCTTATCAATAACAGCTCCTTTCGTGATGTTGTCCCGGTCGTCATCCTGGACAAGTTTCACGCCATCCGCTACCACGGCAACAAGGCGGCCCACGGCGAGCCGCAGTCCCCGGAGAAAGCCCGCTTTCTCCTCCGCGAGGCGTTCGATCTTTGCTGCTGGTTCTACATGACCCAGTGTGGCGGCAACAAATCCGATTGTCCGGCTTTTCAGGAAATAGCGGCGCCGGCAACCGGTGATCAGGAGTGGAACGCGGTCAAGGAAAAGAAAGCCGTCCTGGAAAAACTGGCGGTCCAGGAAGCCCGGATGCAGGAACTCCTCCAGGAACTGGAAACCAAGCGGGAAACCGTCCAGGCTGATCAGAAACCGGACGCCGAACTGAAGAGTATTGCCCATGCGGGGAAGGAGGCTGCCGACGCCCTCGCCTTTGATGAAGAGACCACCCGACTGCGCCTCATCGACAGCATGTTGGCCGAGGCCGGCTGGAATGTGGGCGCCAACGGGACCAACACCGAGTGCGTCGTTCAGGAGGAAGAGGTTCAGTATCAACCGACCACCACCGGGATCGGCTATGCGGATTACGTTCTGAGGGATGACAACGGTCTGCCGTTGGCCGTGGTTGAGGCGAAGAAGAGCGCCAAGGACGCCAACATCGGTCGCAAGCAGGCTCAACTCTATGCCGATGGGCTGGAGAGAATGCATGGCCAACGGCCGGTCATCTTTTACACCAATGGTTTTGATGTCTGGATGTGGGATGACAAGGGGGGGTGTCCGCCGCGCAAGCTCTATGGTTTCTACTCCAAGGACAGCCTCCAGTATCTGGTCAACTATCAACGTGATTCCCGCAAGTCCCTGGACAGCGTGATTCCCAACGCCGACATTGCCGGTCGCCTTTATCAGTTGGAAGCGATCAAGCGCGTGGGGGAACGGTTCACCGCCGGTTATCGCAAGACGCTCATCGTCCAGGCCACCGGCACCGGTAAGACCCGTGTCTCCGTCTCCCTGGTTGATCAGCTCCTGCGGGCCGGGTGGGTCAAACGGGTGTTGTTTCTCTGTGATCGAAAGGAGTTACGCAAACAGGCCAGGAACGTTTTTAACGAATTCATCAACGAACCGATGACCATCGTCCGGTCCGGCACCGCCAAGGACCGGACCAAGCGGATCTACCTTGCCACCTACCCGGCCATGATGAAGATCTTCCAGACCTTCGACGTCGGCTTCTTCGATCTGATCATAGCCGACGAATCGCATCGCAGTATCTATAACCGGTATCACGACCTGTTCCAGTACTTTGATTCATATCAGGTGGGGCTCACCGCCACGCCGGTGGATTTTATCAGCCGTAACACCTTCCGCCTGTTCAACTGCGAGGAGCAGGACCCCACTGCCTACTATCCGCTGGAGCGGGCGGTGGATGAAGGGTATCTGGTTCCCTACGAGGTCTACACCCACACCACCAACTTCCTGCGCAGCGGTATCAAATACATCCAGCTGACCGATGAACAGCGTCAACAGCTTGAAGATGACGGCGAAGATCCGGAATCCTTCGACTATGGCGCGTCGGAGGTGGACAAGCAGATCTTCAACAAGGAGACCAATCGGGCCATCCTGCGCAACCTGATGGAGCACGGCATCCGCGACGCTTCCGGTCAGCAGGTGGGCAAAACCATCGTCTTTGCCCGGAGTCACCAGCACGCTCTTCTCCTTGCACAACTGTTTGATGAGATGTACCCCCAGTATGGCGGCAATTTCTGTCAAGTCATCGACAACTACGATCCCCGGGCCGAACAGCTCATCGACGACTTCAAGGGGATTGGCAGCAACAAGGAGCTGACCATTGCCATCTCGGTGGACATGCTGGACACCGGCATCGATGTCCCCGAGATCGTCAACCTGGTATTTGCCAAACCGATCAAGTCCAAGGTCAAATTCTGGCAGATGATCGGTCGCGGCACCCGGCTCTGCCTGCACCTGTTCGGTCTTGGCCGGCACAAGAGTGTCTTTCGGATCTTCGACCACTGGGGTAACTTCGAATTTTTCGACCAGAACCGTCCCGAGGCGGAAGCTCTGCAGGGGAAGTCGCTCATGCAGCGGGTTTTCGAGGCGAGGATAGAGTTGGCCGAAACAGCCCTCGCCAAGGCCGAGCTGGCCATCTTCGACCAAGCCATCCCCCTCATCGGTAAAGACCTGGCATCCCTGCCGGAGCAGACCATCGCCGTGCGCGAGAAGTGGCTGGAGAAGCGGAGCGTTTCCCGACCGGAGGTGCTCAACCAGTTTTCACCGGCAACGGTGCGGGTTCTCAAACAGGAGATGGCCCCCCTCATGCAGTGGGTGCCGATTGGTGATCATGGGGATGCCTACGAATTCGACCTGCTGGTTGCCACCATGCAGACCGAATTGCTGAAGGGAAGCGGCCGCTTCGACGATCTCAAGGGGGACCTCCTTAACCGGGTGGCGGCGCTGCTCATGCATCTCAATCCGGTGCGAGTCAAAGCTGAAATCATAAAGAGAGTCCAGCAGCCCGCCTTCTGGGGAGGAGTCACTGTTTCAGTGTTGGAAGAAGTCCGCCAGGAACTTCGTTCGATCATGCACCATCGGCAGAAGGGAGGAGTTGGCCCCATCCTGCCCAGGATCGTGGATGTCAGTGATGGCGACATCCGGTTTACCCAGCGTAGGGCCAATCTGAAGGAAGTGGATATGGCTGCCTACAAGCATCGGGTGGAAGAAGCGTTGAAGGAGCTGTTTACCAGCAGCCCGACCCTGCAGAAGATACGGGCCGGCGAGCCGGTGACTGTTGGAGATCTTAATGCCCTTACGTCGTTGGTCCTCACCAATCATCCGGGAGTGAATCTGGAGCTGCTCAAGGAATTCTATATGGAGACCGCGGCCCCGCTGGACTTCATTATCCGCTCCCTCATCGGCATGGAGCCGGAAGCGGTCAAGAAGCACTTTGGCCGGTTTGTCCAGCGCTATCCGATGATAACGGCCAACCAGACCCTGTTTTTGAGTCTGTTGCAGAACCATATCGCCAAATACGGCACCATCGAGCTGGCAAAGCTCTACGAGGCCCCCTTTACCAGTATCAACAGTGACGGTCTTGATGGAGTCTTCAGCGATGAACAGCAGATTGATGATCTTCTGACCATCATCCAGGACTTTCAGCTGACCCATTCACCACCTAACCTCCATGGAACCCATCCCCCACCTAACCTCCCCCTTGAAGGGGGAGGAACTAACCCACCACCAAATAGCGCCATCAAATAGCTCCCACAAATAGCCCCCTCCCCTTCAAGGGGAGGGCTGGCACTTTAAAACCCCCTCCCCTTCAAGGGGAGGGTCGGGGAGGGGATGGGTAGCATGAGGGCTGGGGTGGGGATGGGTTATGAGGGTTGGGGTGGGAATGGGTAGCATGAGGTCTGGGAAGGAGATAGGTTTAACATGAAAGGCCAAACCAACCAAAACATCCTTGGCAATCATCTGCAACGCAAGCTCCGCAATGAAATGACCGATGCCGAAAGAGCTCTCTGGAAAGCCTTGCAAGGCAGACAGATGGCCGGGTACAAGTTCCGGAGACAGCATCCTTTTGAGAACTACATTCTTGATTTTGTATGTCTGGAGAAAATGCTGGTTATCGAAGTTGACGGGAGTCAGCATGTTGAACAAGCTGCTTATGACGAGGAGAGGACACGGCAGTTGACAAGAGCCGGTTTTCGGGTCGTCAGATTTTGGAATAATGAGGTGTTGACTCAGATTGATGCCGTCAAGGAACGAATCTGGGGGGAGTTGCAGTGACCCATCTTGGTTCCTTATAACAACGAATCTGTGGCCATTTACGTTCCTCCCCTTTCAAGGGGGAGGACAGGAGGGGGATGGGTGTATTGGGGGCTGTTCTTACCCCATCCCTATCCTAACCTTGTGGCAACCCATCCCTATCCTAACCTTCCCCTTGAAGGGAAGGGACTAAACGCACAATAATTGAACCTTAATAGGAGCATTATTAGATGATAACCGGACCGCTTAAAAGCAGCATTGACAAATTGTGGGAAGAATTCTGGACCGGTGGAGTGACCAACCCGCTGACGGTGATCGAACAGATCTCGTTCCTCATGTTCAGTCGCCTGATGGACATCAACGAGAGCCGCAACGAGAAAAAGGCCCAACGGACCGGCAAGCCCATGAGCCGCCGGATGTTCAGCGATAACGAGCAGGAGCTGCGCTGGCAGAAGTATAAGCATCTCGGGGCCGATGAGATGCTTCCCCATGTGCGGGACAAGGTGTTCCCTCACTTCAAAAGTGTGGCAGTGGACGGAGCCAAGTTCGGTGAGTATATGAAGGATGCGCAGCTCATGATCCAGAAGCCGACGCTGCTCGTATCGGCCATCAACATGATCGACGCCCTGCCACTCACCGAGGGGGACACCAAGGGAGATCTGTACGAATACCTGCTCAGCAAGCTGACTACCGCCGGTATCAACGGACAGTTCCGTACCCCACGCCACATCATTCGTCTCATGGTGGAGCTGCTTAATCCTTCACTGGAGAATCATGAAGTCATAGGCGACCCGGCCTGCGGTACCGCCGGCTTCCTGGTGGAGACGATGCAGTTCCTGCAGCGCAAGTACACCTCGCCCGAAGGGATCTTTGAGCAGGATGGCGAGAAAATCTACTCCGGCGACCTGCTGGAACCGCACTTGGAGCACATCCAGAGCAACCTGATTCACGGCTTCGATTTCGATGTCACCATGCTGCGCATCGCCGCCATGAACCTGTTGCTGCATGGCATTGACGCCCCGGATATTCATTATCAGGACACCCTGAGCAGCAACTTCCCGGACAAGTTCCCCAGGCATGCCCAAAACTTCTTCGACGTCATCCTGGCCAATCCGCCGTTCAAGGGGAGCCTCGATTTCGAGGACGTCCATTCGTCACTGCTGGCCCAGGTGAAGACCAAGAAGACCGAGCTGCTGTTCGTGGCTCTCATTCTGCGGATGCTCAAGAACGGCGGTCGTTCCGCGACTATTGTGCCGGATGGTGTGTTGTTCGGTTCATCCAAGGCTCATGTTGCACTGCGCGAGATGTTGGTGGAAAGGAACCAATTGGAGGCGGTAATCTCTCTGCCGTCCGGGGTCTTTCGCCCCTATGCCGGAGTTTCCACCGGCATTCTGATCTTCACCAAGGGTGGCAAGACCGAGGATGTCTTCTTCTACGACATGCAGGATGACGGCTTTTCACTGGATGATAAGCGGACTCAATTGTACGACAGCAACTTTGCGGGAGATCTCCCTGGATGTCTGGCCAGTTGGAATGAGTGGCAGAAGAAACCCATCCCCCTCCTAACCTCCCCCTTGAAGGGGGAGGAACTTTCAGCCCCCCTCCTAACCTCCCCCTTGAAGGGGGAGGAACTTTCAGCCCCCCTTCTAACCTCTCCCTTGAAAGGGGAGGAACTTTCAGACGCAGGCTCTCTTTCCTTGCAGGGGGAGGCTGGTGCAAATAACTCCCTCCCCTTCAAGGGGAGGGTCGGGGAGGGGATGGGTCTCAGGACTGGGGAGAGGATGGGCAAAATTGGGGCCGGGAAAGTGATGGGTTTCACCGACCGCACCGCCAAAGCCTTCTCAGTCCCGGTTCAGGAAATACGCGACAAAAACTATGATCTATCCCTGAACCGTTTCAAGGAGACGGTGTATGAAGACGTCAAGCATGTTCCGCCTAAGGAGATTCTACAGATGTTGAAGGGGCTGGAGAGCGAGATCATGCAGGATTTGGTTGAGCTGGAGGGGATGCTGGGATGATATCTTGGCCGAAGGAAAAACTAGACAAAATTTGTCGACCAAAACAGTGGCCAACTATTCCCACAAGCGTAATGGTGAAGGATGGATATCCTGTCTACGGTGCAAATGGGAAGATTGGATTTTACACTGAATATACCCATGAAAGACCGACACTTTTAATTACTTGTAGAGGTGCTACTTGTGGCACTCTTAATATAAGTGAGCCGTTTTCCTACGTGACGGGTAATGCTATGGCGTTGGATGAACTCGATGAAGATCGAGTTGACCAAAAATTTCTCTTTTATGCGCTGAATCAGCGAGGTCTCAATGATGTTATTACCGGGTCAGCACAGCCCCAAATTACTAGGCAATCCCTATCGTCGGTTGAAATCCCTCTCCCCCCCCTCGAAGAACAGCGCCGTATTGCTGCTATCCTCGACAAGGCTGACGCCATCCGACGCAAGCGGCAGGAGTCAATTCGTCTGACGGAAGAATTCCTCCGTTCCACCTTCCTGGAGATGTTCGGTGATCCGGTGACGAATCCGAAGGGGTGGGGAATTGAAAAACTCGGAAACGTTATCAGTTCGATCGATTCTGGGTGGAGTGCTAATGGTACAGACAGGAGCAAAAAGCCAGATGAATGGGCAGTCCTGAAAATTAGCGCAGTTACTTCGGGCCGGTTTATTTCTTCAGAATACAAGGCGTTGGATGAAGAGATCCCCTCTGGTAGGAAAATAATTGTTCCGAAGCGAGGAGATCTTTTATTCAGTCGGGCAAATACTAGAGAATTAGTAGCAGCTACTTGTTTGGTCGAGAATGATCAAGACAAATTATTTATTCCAGATAAGCTTTGGAGAGTAATTCCGAAACAAGATTTATGCACATCGGAATATCTTCGTTATTTATTGGCGCATAATAAGTTTCGCGAACAAATTACCAAAAAAGCTACCGGAACAAGTGGATCAATGTTGAATGTTTCGATGGAAAAAGTTCGGGAAGAGCCTGCACCAATCCCACCTATATCATTGCAGAACAAATTTGCCCAAATTTTATGGAAGTGCTTTGACTCTCGAAATCGAATTGAGCATTCCAATATGAACTCTATTGATCTTTTCAACTCCCTCACCCACCGCGCTTTCCGTGGAGAACTGTAGCAGATATCACCATATCGTTGACATCACCGATATGGTCCCTGTAGCCATCAATTGAGAATCACTATGAATAATCCGGCACTACACAACTACGACACGTTTCTGCACGACCTGAAAACCCGCATCCGCTCTGCCCGAACTCGGGCGGCACTGGCGGTAAACCACGAACTGGTGCTGCTTTACTGGCAGATTGGCCGTGACATCCTGGAGCGGCAGGAACGGGAAGGCTGGGGTACCAAGGTTATCGACCGACTGTCGACTGACCTGCGGGCAGAGTTCCCGGATATGAAGGGATTTTCTCCGCGCAATCTCAAATATATGCGCAAGTTTGCCGAGGCTTGGCCGGATGAGCAATTTGTGCAGCAGGCTGCTGCACAAATCCCCTGGTTCCACAATTGCGTTGTTCTTGACAAAATCAAGGAACGGATTGAACGGGAATGGTACATCCATAAAACCTTCGAGCATGGCTGGTCCCGTGACATTCTGGAAATGCAGATTGAAAGCCGCCTGTACCATCGTCAGGGAAAAGCCATCAGTAACTTTGCGGCAACTCTGCCACCACTCCAATCAGACCTAGCTGCACAAACCCTGAAGGATCCCTACCTGTTTGATTTTTTGGGGCTGGGCAATGAGGCGCAAGAACGTGAAGTTGAGCGTGAACTGGTCAAACATATCACCAGTTTCCTGCTGGAGTTGGGTGCCGGTTTCTCCTTTGTCGGAAGGCAGGTACATCTGGAAGTGGAGGGGGAAGATTTCTTCATCGATCTGCTCTTCTATCATCTGAAGTTACGCTGCTATGTGGTGATAGAGCTGAAGGCGACCAAGTTCAAACCTGAATATGCCGGAAAGCTCAATTTCTATCTGTCCGCAGTGGATGCCACCATGCGTCATGAAAGCGACAACCCATCTATCGGACTGATTCTTTGTAGAGATCGTAAAGGACTGATTGCAGAATATGCACTGAAAGACATCTCCAAGCCGGTGGGTGTCTCCGAATATCAGCTCGTAGCCGCTATTCCTGAAAACCTGAAAGGGAGCTTGCCGAGCATTGAGGAGCTGGAGGCAGAGTTTAGCGATGTCCATGATGACGAAACAAAGAGACAATAGAGATCATATCGTTGACACCGCTATGATCTGCCAGCAGATATAACGAATTGCAAAGAGGAACAACATGATTATCAAAGCTCTCACCATAGAAAATTTCAAAGGCATCCGTGAGCCGGTACGGGTTGAGTTCAAGCCGATCACGTTGCTCTTCGGACCAAACAGCGCCGGAAACGGCCGACCGGCCGACCGGGACGTACTTAACTTCTTTACTTACTCAAAAAACAACAGTTGACAGTCGGTTAGTGTCTTGATGAGTAGTCAGGAGAGGCGTTCTTCTCTAAAGTCGGATCGGTGGTGGTCGTCTGGAAAGATGTTTTTTCTGGTTCCTCTGGCATACTATGCTGTCGTACTCCTGTTGTAGGCCGGATCAAAGATAGTGGATCCCACTGTATTTGGCATTCGGACGTAAATCGCCGGTACCGCTACGCTTGAACCGGCCTACGCCTCACCCGTGAGGTGGCCTAAGTGTGCTTACTCAGTAACTGTGGGAATAGAGGTCCGATCATATCGTTGACGTCACCGCTATGATAGAAGTTGGTTGTAGCTTGATAAAATTGAGAAAAATTGGCAAATCAGCAAGAAACGCGTTTAAAAGTTAGTCGCGTGCCGACCGGGACGTACTTAACATATTTACTTACTCAAACAAATCCAGCAGCGTGCCGACCGGGACGTACTTAACATATTTACTTACTCAAACAAATCCAGCAGGATAACCGGTTGGTTTCTTGAAGAGTAGTCATGAGAGGCGTTCTTCTATAAAGTCGGATCGGCGGTGACATCCTTTTGAGGACTGCATGACAAAAGCAATCAAACAAAATAATTCTGAATTTCCGGAAATCCTTGCCATTATCGAAGACGGGCGCTCACGGGCATTCCAGACCATAAATGTTGCCCTTATTGAAACCTACTGGGCAGTTGGCAGCTACCTGTCTTGCAAGGTTGCCGTGTCCGGTTGGGGAAAAGGTGTAATCCGCGAACTGGCAAACTGGCTGATTACTAACGCCCCGGAGGCGAGGGGGTTTTCAGCTTCAAACCTTTGGCGAATGATGCAGTTTTATGACACGTATGCAGGGAATGAAAGACTCGCACCAATGGTGCGAGCATTATCCTGGAGCAAGAACTTATTAATTCTGGGGCAGTGCAAGACGCTGGAAGAGAAAGAGTTTTATCTGCTTAGTTCCACCCGTGCTAATTGGTCGAAACGGGAACTGCAAAGTCAGATAGAACGTAGCTCTTTCGAGCGTACCATGTTGGCAGATCTAAAACTCGCACCACCGGTGCGACATTTACATCAGGATGTCGTTGGCACCTTCAAAGACACCTATTTGCTGGATTTTCTCAATCTTCCTGAACCACACCTTGAAGCTGACCTTCAGACTGCACTGCTACATAATCTACGGAAGTTTCTGCTTGAACTGGGTGACGGGTTTGCGTTTGTCGGCGAGAAAGTCCGCATCCAGGTGGGGAATCGGGATTTTGAGCTTGATCTTCTCTTTTATCACCGCGACCTGCAGTGTCTGGTTGCCTTTGAGCTAAAAACAGGCCAGTTTGAACCTTCGCACCTGGGGCAGCTATCCTTTTATCTGGAAGCGTTGGACCGTGACCGCAAGCGGCCCCACGAAAATCCGAGCATAGGTGTGCTTCTCTGTCGGCGCAAAGATGATGAAGTCGTTGAATACTCGCTGAGCCGCAATTTATCTCCTGCTCTGGTTGCCGAATACGAAACCAAGATGATCCCCAGGCAGATTCTGCGGGAAAAACTCCATGAGTGGCGCGAAATGCTGCAAGCGCATCCCGGAGGATGAGCTGGACGAATCTTCAGTTATTCGGAAATACCGGATAACTGCCGCGGATCAGGAGACCATCGTCAAGGTTATAGTGAATTTGATTAACCGGAAAAACGACTGAAACCGGGCCGATCATATCGTTGACGTCACCGATATGATCGGCTGGCAGATATAACAAATTGCAAAAATGCCGACCGGGTGCCGACCG
>CAIYUY010000092.1 GCA_903929485.1 uncultured Desulfuromonadales bacterium | reverse complement strand
CGAGATCACTCGCATTGACCGTTGGTTTTTGCACAACATTCGTCAGATCGTGGAGATGGAAGAGCGGTTGCGCTCCTGTAGGGGCGACGCATGCGTCGCCCGTACGGATGGCGAGGCATGTGTCGCCCGTACGGATGGCGAGGCATGTGTCGCCCGTACGGATGGCGAGGCATGTGTCGCCCGTACGGATGGCGAGGCATGTGTCGCCCGTACGGATGGCGAGGCATGTGTCGCCCGTACGGATGGCGGCCCTGCCCCCACGGAATTCGCAACCCTTCTCCGGGAGGCCAAGCAGTACGGTTTTTCCGACAAGTTCCTGGGAAAACTTTGGGGTAAGAGCGAGGAAGAGGTTCGGCGCTTGCGCCTTGACCTGGAGATCAGGCCGGTCTTCAAGAGGGTGGATACCTGCGCCGCCGAGTTCGTCGCCTATACCCCCTACCTCTACTCCACCTATGACGAGGAGTGCGAGGCCGAACCGACGAACCGGAAGAAGATCATGATTCTGGGGGGAGGCCCCAACAGGATCGGCCAAGGGATCGAGTTCGACTACTGCTGTGTTCACGGGGTCTTCGCCCTGGCCGAGGACGGCTACGAGACCATCATGGTCAACTGCAACCCTGAGACGGTCTCCACCGACTATGACACCTCGGACCGGCTCTATTTCGAGCCGCTCACCTACGAGGATGTCCTCTCCATCGTGGACATGGAAAAACCGGATGGAGTCATCGTGCAGTTCGGCGGCCAGACCCCGCTGAAGCTGGCGGTGGCCCTGGAGAAGGCGGGGGTCCCCATCATCGGCACCTCTCCCGACGCCATCGATCGGGCCGAGGACCGGGAGCGCTTTCAGGAGATGCTCCATAGGCTTGGCCTGCGGCAGCCGGAGAACGGCACCGCCCGTTCCTTTGAAGAGGCGGCGGAGGTGGCCCAGCGGATCGGTTACCCCGTGGTGGTCCGTCCTTCCTATGTCCTGGGGGGAAGAGCCATGGAGATCGTCTACGATATTGACGTCCTCCGGCGCTACATGACTACGGCGGTGCAGGCGTCGCCGGAGCATCCCATCCTCATCGACAAGTTCCTGGACGAGGCCATCGAGATCGACGTGGACGCCCTCTGCGATGGGGTGGACGTGGTCATCGGCGGGATTATGGAGCATATCGAGGAAGCGGGTATCCATTCCGGCGATTCGGCCTGTTCGCTCCCTCCTTACTCCCTCAAGCCGGAAATCTCCCACGAGATCCGACGTCAGACCAGGGTCATGGCCCTGGATCTGGGGGTGAAGGGTCTCATGAATGTTCAGTTCGCCGTGAAGGATGACGTCATCTATATCCTGGAGGTGAATCCTCGCGCTTCCCGCACCGCCCCCTTCGTCTCCAAGGCCACCGGTCGCCCCTTGGCCAAGATTGCGGCTCGGGTCATGGCGGGGAAGAGTCTCAAGGAACTGGGGGTTCTGGAGGAGATCGTTCCCACCCACATTTCGGTAAAGGAATCGGTCTTCCCCTTCGCCAAGTTCCCCGGAGTGGATACCCTCCTGGGGCCGGAGATGAAATCCACCGGCGAGGTCATGGGGATCGGCGCCACCTTTGCCGAAGCCTTCGCCAAGGCGCAGATCGGAGCAGGGGTCCGGATGCCTCTTGCGGGGAACGTCTTTATCAGCGTCCGGGACGCCGACAAGAAACATATTGTCAATGTGGCGGAAAAGTTGTATAAGGCTGGATTCGGGATTTTGGCCACCGGCGGCACGGCGGCTTTTTTAACGGAAAAGGGGATACCTGTTCGGCAGGTGAACAAGGTCCTGGAGGGGCGTCCCGACGTGGTGGACGCCATGAAAAACGGCGAGATCAAGCTGGTCATCAACACGACTCACGGCGCCAAGGCCGTGGCCGATTCCTTCTCCATTCGCCGCACCGCCCTCATGAATAATATTGCTTATTTTACCACGGTGGCCGGCGCCCGGGCGGCAGTTGACGGCATCATCTCCATGAAGGCCCAGGAGTTCGGCGTGAAGCCGATTCAGGAGTACCTGGGGCTATAAGCGCGACGAGGAAAGAAACGTGAAAATAGTATTACTGCTGATGCTGCTGCTTCTTTCCGTTGCCGGGGAACTCTCGGCCATGAAGATCAGCGATTATAAGGCGAAGAAAGTGGTTTCACGGCAGAGAGATCCCATCAATCTCTACCTGAACGGCTATATCGTCGGGCTGTTTCATGCCAACGACACACTGGAGGCGAGGGGGCAGCAGAAGCTGTTTTGCATGCCCAACGAAGAAGCATTTCGGCAGGATGTTAACCATCGTCTCGATTTTTTAGACAATATTCTCGTTAAAACAGCCACGTATGTGAAGGATGATACGACCGTCGAAATAGCCATCCTATCCACGCTTGTCAATACGTATCCTTGCAAGGCAAGCACATCGGTAAAGAGTAAAAAATAAGGTGAGGAGTATCCGCTGAAATGTCACATTCCATACCGTTGACCAGGGAGAGTTACGAGTTCCTGCAGGAAGAGTTGAAGCGTCTTATTCGCGAGGAAAGACCGCGGGTGATTCAGGATATAGCCGAGGCTCGCGCCCATGGCGATCTTTCGGAGAATGCCGAATATGACGCGGCCAAGCAGAAACAGTCCTTCACCGAAGGGCGGATTCAGGAAATATCCGATAAAATTGCGCGGGCGTACGTGGTGGATCTCTCCAACCTGAAGCCGGACAAGGTTGTTTTCGGCGCCACCGTTACTCTCTACGATACCGCCAACAATGAAGAGGTGACCTACAAGATCGTGGGGGAGGATGAGGCCGACATCAAGATCGGCAAGATCTCCTGCACCTCGCCGGTGGGGAAGGCTCTTATCGGGCACAAACTGGACGACACCGTCAAGGCCAAGGTTCCTTCCGGGGTGAAAGAGTACGAGGTCGTTGAGATACGTTACGAATAATCGGGGCCTTTGCCGGTTCGCCTTCAACCATTGAGAGGAACAGTATGAGCCGGACAATCAGCAAAGAGATGACTTTTTTTGAATTAATGAAGAGCTATCCGAAATCCGTGGAGGTTCTCAGGAGCTACAATCTTGGTTGCGTCGGTTGCATGGGGGCCCAGAATGAGACCCTTGAGCAGGGGTGCAACGCCCACGGAATCAAGGTGGACGAGTTGGTGCAGGATCTGTACAAGACCCTGGGCTGCTAGTACCCCGTCCGGCTTAAAGTTTCGTGATACTTTGAACCGCAAAGACGCAAAGTACGCAAAGAAAATAGAGAAAAACAACGAACCTGGATTCTTTCTCGGTATACCCCAAAAAAGGCTTTTACTTTGCGGTTCCTTTGCGTCTTTTGCGTCTTTGCGGTGAAACTTTTTTGTTTTTCGTCGTGTCGGTGAGTTATCTTACGAATCACGGTTCACTCGGGCTCTTTGGGGTGCATACCGCAATATCAAGCCGGACAGGGTACTAGGGGTTGGTTCGCATGAAAGAGTGACGAAAGGGACAGCCGAGAGGCTGTCCCTTTTTTGCGTGTAACACGTAATGTTACGAGGATGATACCCTCCCCCCCGCCTCTCTCGTCATGGGGTAACGATCTTTAGTTGTTTTCGCGGTTGCTAATAAAATAATAAAAGTGTAGGGTGCCTAACATCTTGAGTGTCCTAACAGGCTTCTGTCGAGATTGGGAGAGCCCTGTACGATTCGACGGCTTCACCCATGGTTTTTGAACTCGTGGGGGTGAATAACCATTCACCCCTACGGATCATTTATATTTTCATCGGTGGGCATTTCCGGCACGAATTATGGATTAATCACTCTGTAAATCGCCATGGGGTGCTGACGCCATGAAAACTACACCTGCTCTGAAAGGTTTTACCCTCATCGAGTTGTTGGTCGTTGTCGCCATCATCGGTATCCTGACGGCCATCGCCATGCCGCAGTTTGCCGGGTATCGAGCAAAGGCGCATAATACCGCCGCCCAAAGTGACTTGCGCAACTTTAAAACCCAGATGGAAGCGCAGATGGCGGACTACCAGGCTTACACGTTGTACTGATGCCGCCGGGTGACAAAAATTGTTACCGGTTCCTGACAAAATTGCGTCATATGGCCGCTTGTGGCGCAAATTGTGTCCGAAATGTAATGGCATTTTTGTTGGCACAAAAGATGCAAATCGGATCTTGGCTTACGTAGAGCGCAACGCCCGAAACAGGGGCACAACCAGGGAAAGGAGAATGATCATGTTGAACAAGCTCAGAAGCAGAAAAGGGTTCACCCTCATCGAGCTGCTGATCGTCGTGGCGATCATCGGTATCCTGGCAGCCATCGCCATCCCGCAGTTTTCGGCGTATCGGGCAAAAGCCTATAACTCGGCGGCGCAGAGCGACCTGAGGAACTTCAAGACTCAGATGGAATCGGCTTATTCCGACAGCAACTCGTATCCGCAATCGTTCTAATTATCCGGGAAAGGAGAATATCATGAAAATCATGCTTAAGTTGCTGACGCTGTCGGCTTTAGTCGCTATTTCGAGTACCGTTTATGCCGCAGGCTCACCCATTGATTCCGCGTACGACAAGACCATCGGCGGCGGCTCTTTCAAGACTTCGGCCAAGGTAACAATACTGGTAACGGCGGTGACGGACTCCTACTGCGCCGTGTCGCGGCACCAGCAGGGGACCGTGGAGTATGGAACCTTGAGCAGTGATCCGGCGATCAAGAAACATGACGTAGCGGCCGGAACCGCAGCCCCCACCGATTGCACCAGCGCCATCGCTCTCCCTGCCACCTACGTTCAATAAAACAGTCCATCGGCTATCTTTTACACTAAAACGAGAGGGGTCTTCGCGCCCCTCTCTTTTTTCAGGTGACGCATGCGTTTTGTCATGTTCATAACGCTCAAGGGTTTTTTCCGCGATCGTCTGGTGCATGGTCTGCTCATATCATTGGTTTTTTTTGCGGCTATCCCCTCCCTCAGTAACCTTTCCATGCGGCAGGTGACGGAGCTGTCCATCACTCTTTCCCTCTCGATGATTTCTGTCCTGCAACTGGTTCTTGCCGTCTTTCTTGGGGGGACCTCCCTCTGGAAGGATATCGAGCGGCGCTACGCCTTCTCCCTCCTTGCTCTCCCCTTTAGCCGGGGACGTTACCTGCTGGGCAAATTCCTTGCCGTGGCTCTCTTTACCCTGGGGGTCGCCGTCGTTCTCGGTTGTGTCACCTGCGCCGTCGTGACCATCGCCGCGGCGAGCTATCCGCCGGACAGACCGATTGTCTGGTGGAATCTGCTGCTGGCCATCGGAATGGATGCCTGCAAGTACATTCTCCTCTCATCCTTTGCTTTTCTCTTCGCCACGGTGAGCAGCTCGTTTTTCCTGCCGGTTCTCGGTACGCTGGCTGTTTTCATGGTGGGGAGCGCGTCACAGGGGGCGCTGGAGTATCTGGGGAGCAGCGAGGCCGCCACCATGGCTCCTCTTTTTAAACGGACGGTCTCGTATCTTTACTACCTCGTCCCCAATTTTTCCGCCTTTGACCTGAAAGTGAACGCTATTTACGGCATTCCGGTGAGCGGCAGGGGGATGATCTTGACTCTGCTCTATTTTGTAGCCTACCTGGGGGCCGTGATTTCACTGGCCATGCTCTTATTCTCCCGCCGGGAGATGAAATAGCGTGACGGCGCGCCTGCTTCCCTCACTGTTTCTCGCCTTTTTCCTCGCTTGCGCCCTGGTCCAGATTCCCTTTGCCCGTTACCTGAAAAACCGTCCGGTGGTGGAAAAGATCGGGTATGTGCCTCACGCCGAGCTCCTGAAAATGGGGAGCGCCGACCAGAAACAGTTTATGGCGGCACTGCTCGTTTCCAAGGTGCTGACCTATTTCGGAGGTGTGACGCAGCAGGCCGAGCGAAAGGTTGTCATCCCCATGGACATAAGAGGTATTCACCGGCATCTGGAAGGGGCGTTGAAGTTGGATCCTTACAATATGGATTCCTATTATTTTTCCCAGGCCCTCTTCGTCTGGGATGCGAGAAATGTGCCGCTGGCCAATTCCCTGCTGGATTACGGGATGAAGTATCGCACCTGGGATTGGTACCTCCCCTTTTTCGCCGGATTCAACAGCGCCTATTTTTTGAAGGATTATCGGAAAGCTGCCGACTATTACCGCCGGGCCGGTGATCTGTCCGGTTCCGACCTTTATCAAAGCCTTGCCGGCCGATATCTCCAGGCATCGGGCCAGACCGATCTTGCCATCGCCTACCTGGCCACCATGGAAAAGGGGGCCCGGAGTAGCGCCATAAAAAAGGCTTTCGGCATCAGATTGGCGGCGTTTCGCGAGGTGAAGCGGATAGAAGCGGCTTTGGCCAGGTACCGTAGCGAGAACGGGAAGAGCCCGGTTACGGTGCAAACGCTGATCAGTTCGGGATATCTTGCGCCCCCTCCCCGGGACCCCTATGGCGGTGAATTTTACCTGTCACCGGAGGGGACCGTATCGACTACGAGCAAATTCGCCTTTGCGCCCAAAGGAAAAAAGCCGTGACTTCGCAGACACTTCATGAACCGGCCATTGAACTGGCAAACCTGTGCAAGGTTTACTCCGGCAAGGGAGGCTCCCGGCTCCAGGCGTTGCAGGGGGTCACGTTGGCCGTACGCCAGGGGGAGGTCTTTGGATTCCTGGGACCCAACGGCGCCGGAAAGAGCAGCGCCATCAAGTCCATCATGGGGCTCATAACCCCCTCTTCGGGGAGTGTCCGTATCATGGGGCAACCCGCGACAGACCCCGACTCTCGCCAACCTGTGGGGTATCTCCCGGAAAATCCCTCTTTTTATGATACGCTAACCGCCGAGGAATACCTCCTGTTTGTCGGCCGCTCCTTCGGCATGAAGTGGGTGACCCTGCGGCAGGAAACGGAGAGAGTCTTGAAGCTGCTGGAAATCTGGGACGCCCGCAAACGCCCGCTCCGGAGTTTCAGCAAGGGGATGGTACAGCGGGTCGGAATCGCCCAGGTCCTTGTCCATGACCCGGCAATCCTGGTGCTGGATGAACCGATGAGCGGCCTTGACCCCTTGGGACGGGCGCTGGTTAAGGAGATTATTCTCGACCTGAAGTCCCGGGGTAAAACGGTTTTTTTCAGCACCCATATCATCGCCGATGTGGAGGAGGTCTGCGATCGTGTGGGTGTCATCCTTAACGGGGAACTTCGGGCGGTGGAAGAGGTTCGTGAGGTCATGGCCGCCGGTGTCCATGGCTACCGTCTGAAGATCAGGGATACGGAGTCGGGTGAAATTGAAGAAGTCACCATCCACCGCCCAGCGCTCTCCGGCTACCTGCACGGGCTCACTCCCCGCAAGGAGATACTGCTGATGGAACCTGTCCGACGCAACCTTGAGGAGTTCTTTCTGGAGCTGGTCAAGGGCGCCGCTGCTCCCGGTCCGGAAGCGATGTGAATCCACCTCCCCTGGCGCCCGGTTGGTGTAAGTCGCTAATCCGCCGGCTCTCTTCGGCTCAAGGGTTGTGGCTCCTGTTGACGCTGACTTTTTTCATCTATCTGCCGGGAATAAGTGCCGAACCCTGTCTCGTGGATGATGTGGAGATGCTTGCCGCTGTTTCCGCGTCACCGATTCCTTCCCCAGGGGAAGTTTTTATCCCGGGAAGCGTGGGAGGTGGGTATTATCGCCCCCTGTTGCACCTCAGTTTTCTCTGGGACAAGGTGCTTTTGTCTCTCAATACCCGGGGCATGCATCTGGAAAATATCCTTTTCCATCTGTTCAACGTGCTGTTGGTGTATCTCCTTGCCGCTTCCTGGTATCATGACCGTCCCCGGGCCCGGATCCTCGCCGCTTCACTCTTTGCTCTCCACCCTCTTGCCACCGAATCGGTAAACTGGATTTCGGGAAGAACTGATCTCCTGGCGGGGGGATTCATGCTGCCGGCGGCTCTGCTCCTGGAGCGTTGGCGGAAAAAGCGTACTCTTTTCCTTCTGTTGGGAATGGGCACAGCGTTCATCTTCGCCTGTCTTTCCAAGGAGTCGGCTGTCGTATTCGCCGCGGGCGGTTATTACCTGACCCTGGGCTCCCGCATTAAGGAGGAGGGTGATGTGGCGGTTCCTCTTCCCACTGTTTGCCTTCCGGTGGTTATCGCCGGTATGATTCTTTCGTCGTTGGTGCTGCTCTTTACGGCTAACGGTTGGCTGGGGGGTGGAGTGGCGCTGCTCTGTGGGATGGTTGCCTGTCGAGGGCGACTGCTCGCGCTCCTGTCTGACGGCGTCATGGCGAAAAGAGTCGGCGTAGCGCTGCTGTTTTTGGTCCTATCAATTGCTCTCCTGGTTCTGGTCAGAACGTACGTGTTTGCGACCTCTTCCTCAAAAATAGCCGGCGCCGTTTCCCTCCTGTTTGCCGATACCTCCCATACTATTCAGCTGTTTCTGGGCGCCGGAGCCTTTTATGTTGTGAAATTCTTCATGCCGCTTCCTCTCAATTTCGCCATTCGCGATATTGATCCGATTTTTTCCCTCCTTGGCGTGGCCCTGGTGACACCGGCTTGCTGCTCTCTCTTGTTTCCCTCCCGACAATCATCACTGATGCTGGTTGGTTTGCTGATGCTGACCCCCGCGCTGCTCCTTGCCTTCGGTACGATTGCCTGGACATCCTATGCCGAGCGGTACGTCTATCTTTCGCTTCCTTTCTGGTGTCTCGCCATGGCAGGGTATATGGCGTCATTGGCGGCAACGCGAAGCTGGGTCACCCCCGCCATGGTTGCACTATTCGGCTTGATGGCGGTGGTGACGTTGCAGCGGACCATCCAGTGGCGGACGAATGTGGGGTTGTTGGGTGATACCGCCCGAAAATCACCCCAGTTCAGGGAGATAAAGGCCAAATATTTTCTGGCGCTTCTGCAAAACGGAGAGCTGAAAAAGGCGCGGGCGGAATATGGGGAACTTGCGAAACTTCCTGAACTGTTTTACGATGAGGCGCCGGATCTCAACATGGCTGCTCTTCTGGGGGAGGAAGGTGATTACCGCGGCGCGCTCCGAATGTACGAGCAGGTGTTTCGCCGGAGTCGAAGTGAGTCCAAAGCCGCCCGTCAAGGGGCGCTGCGAGCCATTGATGATCTTCTTGCCCGTGCCGGGGAGATTGATCGCTTGGAATTACTCCGGAAACGTTCCGGATATTTTCCGGTGAGTGATCCTGGGAAGAGGGGAGAGTGATGAAAGTTCGCCGACCGTTTCTTCTTCTTTTTGTTTTGGCCCTTGTTGTCGCGGCATATTACCCGGTGATATTCGCGGAGGTATGCAGTGTGGACGACCAGAAGATGCTGGAGGGAATCAAAGGGATGAGTGACGTATCCTTGAACTCTCTCTTTTTCCCGGGTGGCGCCAATGGTTGGTACTACCGACCGCTCATAGGCGCCACTTTTTTTGGGGATCGTTACCTGCACGGTCTCAACACGCAATTCATGCATCTGTTTAACATCTTACTCCAGTTGCTCAATACCCTGCTGGTTTACGCCGTAACTCTGCTTCTGACACCGGCTGAAAAACGACGTGACTCCCTGGTTCCTGTCGTTGCCGCCGCCATTTTCGGGCTGCATCCGCTGGCGACGGAATCGGTCAGCTGGCTTTCCGGGCGGACCGATCTGTTGGCCGGCTTTTTCCTGTTGCTTTCGGTGACACTGCTGCTGAAATTTCGTGAAAACGGAAAATGGCTCTTTACCCTGGGGGCGTTTGCCGCGCTGCTTTCTGCTCTGCTTGCCAAGGAGAGTGCGGCGGCTTTTCTCCCCGGTTTTTTACTGCTCCTCATCTGCCGCGCTCCAGGGAGGAGCGCCGACCCGGTGAACAATCGCTGTTCACTCTCTCTTTTTACGAGAATCATGATCTGCATCGGCGCCATTGCGGTTGGTATCAGGGGGATCATCTTTATCCGTTCGTTGGTGTTTCACTCCAGCGCCAACAACATGTCATGGACGGTCAAGTTCATGCTCAATGACCTGACCCATACCCTTTTTGTCTGTCTGGGAGGTGTCGGTTTCTATCTTAAAAAAATGGTGATTCCTTGGCCGTTGAATTTCGCCATCGTGGAGATCGATCCGCTCTACGAGCTCCTGGGCATGGGTGTCGTAGGGATAACATTCTGGGTGCTGAGCAGAAATTCCCTCCGTGCGTCACTCTGGGTTGCCGGCGTCATCCTTCTTGCGCCATCGTTTCTCATTGCGTTCAACCAGATAGCGTGGACCCCCTATGCCGAAAGGTATGCCTACCTGCCGCTGGCTCTCATGGCGCCGGCTTTCATCTCGTGGTTTTTTGAAAGCGTGGGCAAAAAGAGCCGTCGCACTGCTGTCTTGCCGACACTGTTGCTTCTGTTGATTTTTGGCGGGTCGGTGTTTGCGCGAAGCGTAACCTGGAGTTCCAATTTTGCGCTTATTCGGGATACAGCCCAGGTGTCACCCTCCGCCCCGGGTATCAAAGGTCTCTATGTACTTAAATTGATAGAGCAAGAGCGTTTTGCCGAAGCGGAGCGCCATGCCGGAGAGCTGAAAAAGTTGACGTCGGTAGGTTATGATCCCCGCTCCGACGCGATCATGTCGTATCTTCTGATGAAAAAAGGGAGCAGTGTGCAGGCCTTGGCGCAATTAAAAGCGCTGACTTCGCGCAAGAGTGACTATGATCTCTTCGTAACGAATCTTCTTCTGGATGTCATAGAAGAGGCGTCCATCAGGAGGGAATTGTCGGTGACAGCTATCGTCACTCCCGAAGAAATCGGCAGGTATGGTGATGTCATCTTCAACTCTTCCCATGATTATTTCATCTACTATCGTCTGGGGAAAATTTTTAACCGGTTGAGGCTGCCGGACGACGCTCGTGTCATGTTTACTAAAGCGGTTAACGGCATGCCGTCAACCGATCCGTTACGGCCGATCATACAACGTCATATTCCGGTGAACCCATGACGATTCTCCCCATGATCAGACTCCTTCGCCCCCAGCAATGGCTGAAGAATCTCATGCTCTTTTTCCCCCCCTTTCTGGGTGGGGCGTTGCTGCTTCCCGGCGCCTGGATGCGCGGGGTCGTCCCGTTCATCGCCTTCTGCTGCGCCTCCAGCTCACTTTACCTCTTCAACGATATCATGGATATTCCCCTGGATCGGGCCCATCCCACCAAGCGGCGCCGCCCGCTGCCCTCGGGAGCGGTGTCGCTTCTCGCCGCCGGCGTCCTGTCGCTGCTCCTCCTCCTGACGGCGGTGCGCCTGGCCTCCACCGTCACGGCTCCGTTCCTCCTTCTCCTCCTGGCCTATCTGGCGGTCTCCTGGAGCTATACCCTCTGGCTCAGGGCGTTTCCTCTCTTCGATATCTTCTGCATCGCCTCCGGTTTTCTACTTCGTCTTCAGGCTGGTGGGGAGGCGTTCGGCATTGTTGTCTCCCAGTGGCTCTTTCTCACGGTCTTTCTCCTGGCGATCTTCCTCTGCACGGGGAAGCGTCTGGGGGAAAAGAACCTTCTGGGGAGCCATGCCGGCGCTCATCGCAAGTCCTTGGACGCCTATCCTGAAGGCTTTCTGGACGGAGCCATGTACATGACAGGGGGAGCGGTACTGGTGACCTATACCCTCTACGTCATTCAGCATCACCGGCTCATCTACACCGTGCCGCTCTGCTGCTTCGGCCTCCTCCGGTATATCCTCCGGGTTAAAATGGGAAAGGAAGGGGATCCCACCGCGTCACTCTTGAAGGATCCGATTCTCTTCCTGGTGGGGAGCTGCTGGGTTGTCGCCACCGGCTGGGGGCTTTATGGCGGATAGGCTGTTGACCGTTCACCATTCACCATTCACCATTCACGGTTCTAGGGAAAAGATGGCGCGCCGGCTCTACCGCCGCTTCCCCTTCGACCTTGCCGGCGACTGTCGGGTGCCGGAAGGAGACGAAAGAATCAGGGTTTCCTGCGTCATCAACTTTTATGGTAGAATGGATCTGCTGGCCGGCATCCTCCACTCCCTGGCCCGGCAGCGGTTCCCCAGGGAGAGTTTCGAGGTTCTTTTGGTGGAGGATCGGGGAGGGAGTCCGGAGGGGAGAAGCTGCGCCGGGGAGTTCGGCGCTATCCTCCCCATCCGCTACCTCCCCTTGGATCAACATTTCGGCAAGATGGGGTACTCCCGCAATTTTGGCCTGGCCCACTCCCGGGGAGATTACCTCCTCTTCCTGGATGACGACACCGTTATTCTCCGGGAGGATTTTCTGGAAACTCTTTTGGCCACGGGTGAGTCTAATCTTGATAGTGACGCCTTCATCCCCCATGGTGCGGCCAGTTACGCTCTCATCAAGGGGCGCTACGACCACCATGACGACTATTTCATGACCAGTCGCTGCATGGCCTATCGCCGGGAACTGCTGGCGGAACTGGGCGGCTTCATGGACGACTTTGCGGGGCAGGAGGATGTGGAGTTCGTGGCCCGCTTTCGCATGGCGGGGAAAAAGGCTCTCAACTGTCCAGCGCTGGAGTATTATCATCCGCCCCTGCTGGTTCCCAACTTCCGCAAACCCAGGGCGGTGGGGCTCTCCTTCTATCGGCTCCGGCGCCGCTATCCGCTTCTGGTCTGGCTGCTGCTGCTGTTGAACTGCGCCCGTCATGCCCCCCTCTACCTCCTGCCGGGGGAAAGGAATCGCCAGATGGGGCGGTTCGGGCTGGGGTTTCTGGGGGGGATTTACGACGGCGTCAGGGGGCGGTTGTCCCAGGGGTACATCTGATTTTTTTTCGGAATAGGGAGAAATTATTGTGATGACGAAAGAATATATTCTTGGTTTTCTCCGTAGCCACAAACCGGAGTTGCAAGAGCGTTTCGGTGTGGTGAGCATCGGCCTCTTTGGCAGCTATGCCCGCGGCGAGGCGCGTCTGGATTCGGATATTGATATTGCTGTGGAGATGCAGCGGTATGAGGCTGATGCCTACTTTGGCCTTTTGCATTTTCTTGAAGACAATTTAAAGCAGCAGATTGATCTCGGGATCACGTCAAATATAAAACCGGTACTGAGGCCTTTCATAGAGAAGGAGATTGTCTATGTCTAAACGGACCGATATGCATTACCTTCAGGATATTATCGAATCGATAGATGCCATACTTGACTTTACTGAGGGTTTTGATTTTTAGACATTTTTGGAAGACCGAAAGACAAAGTCGGCCACTCTGCGAGAACTTGAAATAATCGGAGAGGCCGGCAGTAAGGTTTCCGATGCAGTGCGAACCCGGTATTCTGAAATACCGTGGAGAATGTTCAAAGATTTTAGAAACATCCTTGCGCATCAGTATTTCGGCATTAACGCGGATATTGTTTGGGATATTGTTAGGCATAAAATTCTGCCTTTAAAAGCTCAGATTCGCGCGGTTCAGGCGGCAGGAGACGAGTGATAATCGTGAGCGAACCGCAGGAACTGATCATTGAGCCGGGAATGAGTGTCCGCCACTACTGGCGGGATCTCTGGCAGTATCGGGAACTCTTCTACTTCCTGGCCTGGCGGGACCTCCTCGTCCGGTACAAGCAGACGGTCATCGGCATCCTCTGGAGCATCCTCCGCCCTTTTTTGACCATGGTCGCCTTCACGGTGGTTTTCAGCAAACTGATCAAGCTCTCCTCGGGCGACGTCCCTTATCCGGTCCTGGTCTATGGGGCGCTTCTACCCTGGCAGTTTTTCGCCAATACTCTTTCCGAGAGTTCCACCTCCCTCATCGACAACCAGAATCTCCTGACCAAGGTCTATTTCCCCCGGATCATCGTTCCGGCCAGTTCCGTTATCGTCGGTCTGGTGGATTTTCTTCTCTCTCTCGTGGTTCTCTGCGGGGTTATGGCCTGGTACGGCTACTCCCCTGAGTGGCGGATACTGTTTCTGCCGCTTTTTCTCCTCCAGGCGCTCCTCTTCTCCTTCGGTTGCGGGCTCTGGGTGTCGGCGCTGAACGTGCAGTACCGGGATTTCCGCTATGTCGTCCCCTTCATGATCCAGTTCGGTCTTTACATCTCTCCGGTGGGGTTCAGCAGCGGCATCGTACCGGAAAAGTGGCGGCTTCTCTACTCCATGAACCCCATGGTAGGGGTCATCGAGGGGTTCCGCTGGGCCATTACCGGCAATAGTGCCGCCATCTACTGGCCCGGCTACCGGCTTTCGCTCCTCCTGGTGCTGCTGGTCTGTCTGGGGGGCTTTCGGTATTTCAGAAGGATGGAAAGGAACTTCGCGGATGTGATATGATGGGAGACGTCCATCTCAATGGTGGGATGAAAGGGTTGAGTCGGGTGGAGATCAGGAGTAAGTTCGACGAGACCGTCGGTTCCCTTTAACTTGGATAATTCATAACATAAGGTTGCCATGCCCGAAATATGCAGATTTCTCGGAATTGTTATACACATGTATTTTGATGAACATAATCCGCCGCATTTTCATAAGCTTGAACCTCTCGTGTAAGGAGTATTGGTTATGGTTTCAGTGCGCACTGCTCGCTATGACTCAGGGTATAAACTGTGGCTTGAATTTGATTCAGGTGAATCAGGTATGGCCGATCTTTTGGATGTCATTCACAAGTTCAAAGCCGCTGCGCCTCTGGTGGACTTAGGCGAGTTTAAAAAATTTTATCTTGATGAATGGCCGACTCTTGCATGGCCCTGTGGTTTTGACATGTCTCCTGAAAGTCTTTACGAGCGGGTAACTGGAAAACGTCAAGTATGGATGGATGAACAGGGCGTGAGTTAACGATGTCAGCTATCATCACCGTGGAAAACCTGGGGAAGAAACAGACCTTGCGGCACCAGCGACGGAAGGAGTACACCCCCCTGCGCGACGTACTAGTACCCCGTCCGGCTTAAAGTTTCGTGATACTTTGAACCGCAAAGACGCAAAGTACGCAAAGAAAATAGAGAAAAACAACGAACCTGGATTCTTTTTCGGTATACCCCAAAAAAGGCTTTTACTTTGCGGTTCCTTT
>CAIYUY010000091.1 GCA_903929485.1 uncultured Desulfuromonadales bacterium | reverse complement strand
CCCCCTGTCAACGCTTCGCCGCCCCCCTCGCGAGAGGCCGACGCATGACTCGGAGTCACGGCTGGTCGCTAACCATTACCATGTAGGGACTTTCACCCATTACTCTTTGCCGGCTTTTACCGGCGCTTTCACTACGTCCCCCTCAGCCCGTTATCCGACACCTTTCGTCCCTGTGGGCGTCCCACTGCCGCTCTCAGTGCCGCAGCCAAGACCATACGTTTACGTGCCGTTAGCGATCAAGAGTTTGCAACTTTTATTTGAACGCTAAAAAATTGCTCCTCCAAAACACCTAGACCAAAGCCTGACCCTAGACCCCTAGACCCTCGTGGCGGCGCATCGTTTCTGAAGAGCGGGCTGCCGGCGCCGGCAAGGAACGTCGAAGTTGTGGTCCTCCCCGAGCCGGAATTCGCCAATGCCAGGGGATTTCATACTCTCGCCTTCGACAGGGAGGTATGAGGCGCCGCACTATTTCCAGCAAGCCTTGCACTTGCGACCAAGCTATAATCGCCGCCTTCGCCCCGTTACGCAAGAATCGGGAACTGGCGGCGTTCACACATGAGGCGCTGAAAAATTTCCTTACCACGGAAGTCCGAAAAACTGAGCAAGTTTTGAACTACCAGAAAATGCAACTTTCAAGTGCATGTCTCACTAAGTTTCTCCACAACTCCGATTGTTGCTGTATGTATCATTACCTCATCGTCAAAATGAGGTTGCACGAGAGGTTGCATGAAAAACAAAAGTGGTTAGCCAATACTGGCTAACCACTTGTTTTTATTTGGAGGCGGCGCCCGGATTTGAACCGGGGGATAGAGGTTTTGCAGACCTCTGCCTTACCACTTGGCTACGCCGCCCTGCTTGATTTGCACCGTCACTACCGGAAGCAGCTGTACTTATACCGGTTCCAAAGCGATCTGTCAAGAGGAAGAGCAGACGAAACCACCGTCACTCACCACCACGGGCCAAAAAAATTCACCTGTTAAAAGCCAAGGTTCACAACTCCTTTGCTCCCTGAACGCCTACTCCCCCGCCAAGCGCTCGCGAATCTCTTTACCCACCTTAAAAAAGGGGAGTTTTTTCGGCCGGACTCCGATTAACTCCCCGGTTTTCGGGTTACGGCCCGTATAGGGAGCATATTCGCGGATAACGAAACTGCCGAATCCCCTGACCTCGATTCGATCGCCGGCGGAAAGCGCCTCCGCCATGGCGTTAAAGATGGCGGTAACTACAGTCTCGGATTTTTTCACGGTCATTTTTTTCCTGGCAGCAAGAGACTCGATGAGCTCAGACCTGTTCATTGACGTACCTCCCGGTGCGCTTAGCAGCACCCTTTGACATACCGCTTGTAGAGCTGCCGAGCCTCGTCACCGCGGCCAAGTTTCTCCAGAAGGGGAATGATTTTAGTCGCCGCATCCTTCTTATGGGGCGATTCCAGAAGGAGCGCGTAACTACCCAGCGCCCCCTCATCCAGCCCCAGATGCTCCTGAATATCACCTTTTACCATGAGCGCCTGGGCCGGCAGCAGCTCCCCCGCGATCATTGCGTCCAGGAGTTCCAGAGCCTCGCCGGAGCGCTCCGAGACGACAAGAAGATCCACCAGCGCCAGACAACAGAGTGAATTACGATCGTTTACCCGCAATGCCTGCCGCAGGAGAGTCTCGCACTCACCGGTATTCCCTTGGCGATGGCGGATCAGCGCCAGCTCATAAAGAATGATGTCCTGGGATGCCGGGATAGTGATGGATGCCAAAATCCGCGCGGCGGCTTCATCATCTCCGTCGTGGGACAGCAGATATGCCAGGGCGAACCGCCCCCCCAAAGCCCGGTAGCGGCGGACCAACTCCTCCGGTAGGGGAGCCGTCATCAGCTCAAAACGCTCTTCCGAGGAGAGATGCCCATCGGTGGCGGCATGCGGCGGTTCACCCGTCATGGGGGCGCGGGAACCCCCGGCGCAGCTGCCGCATGAATCGTTTTGTTCCAGGGGAACGGGAACAAGGGAGGAAGGCTCCGTGGCCGCCAGAGTCCGGGCAAGGAGAGCAACCCGGGCAGATGTTTCCGGCGCGACGCTAAACTCGCGGGCCAACAGCAGATGATCGTGCGCCTTGACGACGTCACCGTCGGTCAGGCACCGCTCTCCCTCTTCCAGGTTCATGACGGCAAGAGCCTCCCCCGCCTCCTCCAGCCGGGCCATGATCTCACCCCTCAGGGAACCGTCATCACTCCCCAGTTTTTCCAGGGCATCGCCATAACAGAACCTGGCTTCGGCATATCTCCCTTCGGCCAGGAGACGGTTCCCTTTATCCATATACGTCCGTGGCTCCTTGCCGCCAAACAGATTCTTCAAAAAACTCACGTTTCCTCTCCCTTCCCGCCATGGCGACTCAAAGACGCTCCAGCAGTGTTAAGCTTTCCATGTGATAGGTTTGGGGAAACATCTCCACCAAGCGGCTTTTCACCACCCGGTACCCCCCCTTTTGCAAGGCAGCCAGATCCCGGCCAAGGGTCTGGGGATCACAGGAGACATAGAGAATCCTCGCGGCCCCCACTCCACCCAAAAGGTGGGACATCTCCGCGGCCCCCCCCCGAGGGGGGTCGAGAATAACCAGATCGAACCGTTCACCGGCGGCGATGAACCGACGGAGCCCCACGGCGCCGTCCAGAACCTCGAACCGGACATTGTTCATCCGGTGCAGCACCGCGTTCCGTCGGGCATCGGCCACTGAGCCCTCACCGGTTTCAAGACCGACCACCTCACCGGCGCGCCGGGCAAAAGGGAGTGAGAAGTTGCCGTTACCACAGCAGAGATCCAGGACCCGTTCCCCAACCGCCGGAGAAGACCACTCCAGGGCCATTTGGACCAGCGCCCGGTTCTGCCCGTAATTGACCTGGGAAAACGACCCTGCTGAAAAGGCCAAACGCAACTCCTCCCCGGCGCCGTCATCGGCAGGCAAGAAAAGAGCATAGGTAAGCCGCTGCCGGCCGAACAGCTTGGTAACCGGCCCCCTCTTGCCACGCCGGAGGACAGCGCCGGCAATGGGAGCAAGTCGCCCCTGATGGCGCCGCCAAAACTCCTCAACCATCCGGGGTTGCTCACCTTGGTAATGAACCGTCATGACGACCGCTCCGTCGTCACCGGCGGCAAGATCAATCTGAGGGATGAGATTCCGTTGGGGGAACTCCTCCACCACCGGCCTGAGAAGGGCGAGAGCTTGGTTGAGGGCCGGATGAGCCACGGGACACCCCCCCGGAAGGTCAACCACGGTGTGGCTCCCGGGAGCAAAAAAACCGATCCGGAACTCTTGGACTCCACCATGCAGCTTCAGTTGGAGCCGCGACCGGTACCCCCAGGGATCAGGGGCGGACAAGGGGGGGAGCACTCGTTCCCGCTCCACCCGAGCCAGGCGCCAGAGTGAATCGGCGAAGATCTCTTCCTTTGCCGCGACCTGGGCGGTGTATCCCAGCTGCTGCCAGTGACACCCCCCGCAGCGACCGAAGTGAGGACAGGGAGGCTCCACTCGCAGGGGAGAACTCTCCAGCAGTTCAATGATCTCGGCTTCCGCGTAAGAGCGGGTTTCCCGCAGGAGTCGGACCCGGACAACATCCCCGGGCGCGGTGAAGGGAACAAAACATGCCTTCCCGTCCATTCGGCCGAAACCGGAACCGCCGTAGGCGAGACGATCCACGGTAATTGTGGCCTCACGCATCCCGAAAGACCGGGAGCTCAGCTCTTCGTCCCTTGCCGGAACGGGCTTTCCTCAACTCCGCTTGGATGTATCGCGCGGGAAACTCCACCGAACCAAGATACTCTCCCGCATTAGTGAGGAGGTCCTCCACCAACGACTCCAGCACGCCGGTCAGTTCAGCGGAGGGAACCCCCATCCTTTCCGCGCAACGACAATAGACCAGAGGGTCGGGGAGGATGAGTTGCGCCGCCAAGCGCTCGTCCTCGTTGGCGAAAAAACGTGACTCCAGCGGTATGGCAAGTGAAGCATGAAGCCGGACCAGGAGATAATCACCGAAATAGCGGCGTGAATCATCACGGCAAACCAGTTGCAGGGAATTGGGAAGGATAATTTGCCGAATGAGGGTGGTTTCAGTCATATGTCCGTCACGTTTAAAAAAGATCGAATTCTCGGATGGCGATTGTCCCCATAAAGATATGAAAATAGGGGCGCCTCCATCGCAGTGAAAAGAATGAGTTCAGAATAATACAGAAATAACGGTATATTGCAACACCCAATTTCCTGCTCCGCCTAACTCCGTGAACTTCCGTGTACGTGAATTCAGTACTTGCATTTTTTTGAAAAAACAGTAAAGTGGTTGAATTATTTACGAGAAAGGAAACATGATGAGCAAAGAAGAAGCAATTGAAGTGGAGGGAACGGTCATTGAACCGCTTCCCAATGCCATGTTCCGGGTAAAACTGGAGAATGACCATGTCGTGCTGGCCCATATCTCCGGGAAGATGAGGAAATATTTCATCAAGATTCTTCCGGGGGACAAGGTAACAGTGGAGCTCTCTCCCTACGATCTCTCCAGAGGCCGCATAACCTACCGGGTCAAATAACCCTCCGTCACCAACGACAGCAGCTTCATACAGTCAAAGGCGGGATATCTCCCGACTCCCTTACGTTTTTTATCGGCCGGGAGTCGGCTGATGCTCGACTGATACCCGACTATCCGTTTTTAGCCGGATATACATTTCACGAAGAGGATTGCCCCATGTACTCGTCCGCCGATCTACGTAAAGGTCTGAAAATCACCCTTGACAACGAACCCTATCTCGTCACCTCCTTCGACTTCACCAAACCGGGCAAGGGTCAGGCGCTTTACCGCACCAAGATGAAAAACATGATCACCGGTTCGACCCTGGACCGGACCTACCGCTCCGGAGAGACTTTTGAGCCGGCCAGCCTGGAAGACCGGGTCATGACTTACCTGTACAAGGAAGATACCCACTATACCTTCATGGACTCCCAGACCTTCGAACAGGTCTCCATGGATGAGTCGGCCCTGGGTGATTCAAAAAATTTCATCGTCGACAACATGCAGGTTGATGTGCTTCTTTTCCGGGAAAAGGCCATAGGGGTGAATCTCCCCAATTTCGTCAACCTCAGGGTTACCGGCACCGAACCATGGGCCAAGGGGGATACCTCCGGGAGCGACTCCAAACCGGCCACGGTGGAAACCGGGTATGTTCTCCGGGTTCCTCCCTTCATCGAGGAAGGTGAGCTCATCGTCATCGACACCCGCACCGGCGAGTACTCCACAAGGGTCAAGGGGTAATAATGACCCCGTCCACCCGGCCCCGGAGAAAGAGCGCACTCCTTGCCCGGTCCCGCATCATCGGTGTCATCCGCACTTTTTTTGAGGAGAGGGGGTTTCTCCATATGGAGACCCCCTGTCGCATTCCCTCTCCAGCCCCCGAACCGTACATAGACGCCCTCCCCTCCCGGGAGTGGTACCTCCAGACCTCGCCGGAACTGGCCATGAAACGGCTCCTGGCCGCCGGCCACCAAAGGATCTTCCAGATCTGCCGCTGCTGGCGAGACGGCGAGCGAGGTCGATTTCACCTCCCCGAGTTCACCATGCTGGAGTGGTACCGCGCCGACGCCGACTACACCGATCTCATGACCGACTGCGAGGAACTCCTCTTAGCCGTAGCCTCCGCCGTCACCGGTGAGATTACTCTCACTTTTCAGGGGATGGAGGTCCAACTGGCCACCCCCGCGGACAGACTCTCCGTGAGGGAGGCATTTCGCCGCTATACGACTCTCTCCGCCGAAGAGGCCCTTCAACGGGACTGTTTCGACGAACTGATGGTGACGAAAATCGAACCCAACCTGGGAATCGGCGTCCCGACCATTCTCTACGACTACCCGGCGGCCCGCGGCGCCCTGGCGCGACGCAAAACAGATGATCCTGAACTGGCTGAACGGTTCGAGCTCTACCTCTGCGGCGTGGAACTGGCCAATGCCTTCTCCGAACTAACCGACCCCGCTGAACAGCTGGAACGTTTTCAGCAGGATAGGGAAGAAAGAAGCAGAGCCGGCAAGGACACCTACACGCTCCCCTTACCCTTCCTCAACGAACTCTCCGCCATCCCCCCCTCGGCAGGCATCGCGCTGGGTCTCGATCGACTCGTCATGCTCTTCCTGGACCTGCCCGACATCGACGACGTCGTCGCCTTTACCCCCGAAGAGCTGTAGCCGCTCCTTCCCGGCGGTATCCCATGACATCGCCAAAATTCTATGGATAATCCCCAGAGGTTATGTTACAGAAGATACTGTAACTGAACAATTAATACAGGCGTTGAAACAGAGACAAAACGGGAAAACGGCCCCAGGAGGCAGAAAGAATGAAATTATTCAGCGGCGTCATACTCATGGCGGCACTACTACTTTCCCCCGGCACGGGTTTTGCCGGTGGCACATTCATCCTTGGGGTGGCGCCGCACACCAGCGCGCGGGTCATTCTGGAGATGTACCAGCCTCTCAGGGCGCACCTGGAGAAATCGCTTAAAATCCCGGTGGAGGTCGTGACGGCTCCGGACTTCGACACCTTTGCCCGTCGGGCCCTTGCAGGCGAATACGACTTGGCGGTCACCACCGGGCATCAGGCGCGTCTTCTGCAAACCGATGCAGGTTATCTCCCCCTGCTGACCTACAAGACGGATTTCAAGGCCGTAGCCCTGGTGGCAAAGAAAGGTCCCATTCATTCGCTACAGGATCTCAAGGGAAAAAACAGCCTGGGATTGAGCCACACCTCTTTGGTGACACTCTGGGGGCAACACTGGCTGGCGGATAACGGTCTCGGTTCGGTCCCCGTCCGCTATGTAAGCGCCTCCGACAGCGTGGCGCAACTGGTTATCGCGGGTGACGCCGCCGCCGGCTTCGCCTCCATGGCAAATTACCAGAAGCTCTCTCCCGAAGTTCAGGCCCAGCTTCGCATCCTGGCGGAAAGCCCCACCATGGCGGGTCGGGTCTACCTGCTGAATAAACGTTACTCCCCACGGGAAAAGGAGATCGCTGCCGCTCTCTGGTCCTTTGCCGGGACCGCTGAAGCCAAACGCTATTTCGAGACGAACAAGCTGGGGGGGTACCGGAAGTTGAGCCCCAAGGAGCTGAAAGCCATGGACAGGTACGCCGCGGAAGTACGGGAGGCTCTCAAGAAAAAAGGTGAAAATTAAATGATTTTTTTTCAACGGACCATCCGCGGTCGACTCCTTTTCCTGGCGATCATGGTTGAGCTGTTGATGCTGACTATCCTCGTGGCGAACAGTCTGCGGCTGCTCCACGGCGCCATGACTACCCAGGCGCGCATGCAGGCGGGGCAGATGTCACCGGTGTTGAAGGCTGCCCTTACCGCCCCCATGGCCCAGCGCGATTACGCGACGGTTCAGGCGGTCCTGGATGAAAGCCGGGCAGCGGGTGGGGTGGTCTATATCACCGTTGTGGACAGCTCCGGTCGTCACGTAGCCTCCAACGGGTGGCCCAAGGAGCTGCCTCTTCCGCCACAGAGCATCACCGTGCCGCTCTTTGAGAGTGGACACTCGCCCCGCTACGATGTGGTCGTCCCCGTCTCCTATTTCAATCAACCGTTGGGCACACTCCACTTCGGACTGGATCTCTCCCAGATCATGGTCGCCCGTCGTTCACTGGTAATCCAGGGGGCATCCATCGCGACGGTGGAGCTTCTCCTCTCCACGGTAATCCTCTACTTCCTGGTATACTGGATAACCCGGCACCTGACCGCCTTGACCGACGCGAGCAAACAGGTGGCCTCGGGTAATCTCCCGCCGCCGGTGGTTCCCGAGGGGGATGACGACGTGGGGAAATTGGGGGCCGCCTTCAATACCATGTCTCGGGCCATCAGCGACCGCGTCAGGGACTTGAACGATCAGGCGGAACAGCTGCAAGAAGAGGTTGACGAGCGCCGCAAAGCCCAGGAATTGCTACTGGATCAGCAGCTTCAGCTTGAGGCGCTGAACCTGGAGCTGGAACAGCGGGTGGCCGACGAGGTGCGCAAGAACCGGGAAAAGGACCAGGCGCTCCTGCAAAACGAAAAAATGGCCTCCATCGGGCAACTGGCGGCGGGGGTAGCCCATGAGATCAACAATCCCATGGGATTCATCTCCAGCAACCTCCGGACGTTATCGGAGTATTTCCAGCAGATACTCCAATTTGATGAGATCGTGCAGGAAAACATCGGGGAGCAGTTAACTCCGGAGAGTCGGGAACTCATCGCCCATAACCGGGAATCCCTGGAGATAGATTATCTCCTGGCCGACGGCACGGATCTTATCAGCGAGTCCCTGGTGGGGGCGGGACGGGTCACCAGGATCGTCCTGGATCTGAAGAATTTTTCCCGTGTGGACGCCCTGGAGTATGAATCGGTGCAGCTGAGCAGCTGCATGGAGAGCGCCCTCACCATCTGCTTTAACGAGTTAAAGTACGCAGCCAACATCAGGAAAGAGTACGAACCGGTACCGGAGATTCTCTGTCACCCAGGCCAACTGAACCAGGTCTTCCTGAATCTCATGGTCAACGCCGCCCAGTCCATCGTGCCGCCGGGAGAGGTGCTCCTCAAGTGCTGGCATGACGGGAGTTTCGTCTACGCCTCGGTGAGTGATACGGGGAGCGGTATCCCCGAGGAAATTCAGAATCGGATCTTCGAGCCGTTCTTCACCACCAAGGAGGTGGGAAAGGGAACCGGCCTGGGGCTCAGCCTCTCCTATGAGATCGTCAAGAGACACCAGGGAGAGCTCATGGTGGAAAGCACCGTGGGGAAGGGAACGACCTTCACCGTCAAGCTCCCCTATAAGTATCCGGCCGACCAGATCAGCACTGCACAGGGAGTACGATTGTAACCTATGAAGCGACTTCTCACCTCCTCCATTTTCCTCCTGTTTCTGTCTCACTGGCTGCCGGCGGAAGCAATAACTCTCTCACTCAACGACTGTCTCGCCCGGGCCGCTTCCGGCAACAGGTCGCTCCAGGCAAGGGGTTTTGACGGCGCCATCTCCGACCAGAACATAACCCTGGCGGCGAGTGGTTATTTTCCCCGCGTGGATCTCCAGGGGGGATACACCGCCCAGTTAGCCCCGCAGATGATCCGATTCAACAATAACACCCTCCCTACCCAGGATGCCGACTACGGCTTTTTTAGCCTCACCTTCGACCAGATACTCTACGATTTCGGTCGGCGCGACGCCAGGTTCAAACAGGCCGCGTTACTGAGGGAAGCTACCGCCGACCTCTACAAGGGGGAGGAAAAGGAGCTGTTCCTTCAGGTGGTAACCGGCTATTACGGCATCCTCCGGAACCGTAAACTCCTTTTGGCCGGGGATGATGAGGTGAAGCGGCTGGAGGAGCACCGTCGGGTGGCGCAAAACCTGTTGGAACAGGGAGTGGTGACCCGTAACGACCTCCTCCAGGCGGAGGTGCGCCTGGCGGGAAGTCGACAACGGCGACTGAGCGCGGCAAATGAGGTGGAGAAAGCCTGGCTTCTGCTCAACTTTCTCACCGGTGACCACCCGGCTTTCAGGGCGGAACTGGAGGAGATCCAGCCTGATGTAGGCGATCCCCTGCCGCTGAACGAGGATGCCGTTACCGCCCGCCCCGAATACCGGGCGGAGGTAAAGTCGGTGGAGGCCGGGAAGTCTGACGTGGTTGAGAACGGTAAAGCTTTCTACCCTGAACTGTTTCTAAAGGGGGGGGCAGAGTATCTGGAAAACAGCACCGTGAAAGAGCAGACGTTGTTTGCCGCCACGGTGGGGATCAGGTTTAACATTTTCGAAGGGAACGCCACCACCGCCCGTCTCCGGCAGGCCGTGGCCCGCCGTTCTCGTGATGAAGCCCGTCTGAACGATCTCACGGCCCGATTCGAGCTGGAGTTGGCCGTCGCGGGACGGGACGCGGCGGTTGCGAAGGAGCGAAGAGAGGTAACCGAGCTGGCCATCCGGCAAGCCGAGGAAAACGTCCGGATCAACCAGGATCGTTACCTGGAAAAGGTGGGGACGGCAACCGATGTCATCGACGCCCAGACACTGCTGACTCAGACCAGGGTCGACTACTACACCGCCCTCTATGACTTTCAGGTAGCGCAGGCGCGGGTGAAAAAAGCTCGGGGGGAACTGTGAGCGACACGACAAACAGCGCAATAACGCCGGAGCAACCGGTGGAGAAAACAGAAACAGACAAAACAGGGGAGAGCCCCGGAAACGGCAGTCGCCGGAAGCGCGGGATCGTTCTCTTTCTCCTGCTGGCCCTGACCGTTTTCCTGGGAGGGCGGTGGTGGCTGAAGAGCCTGACCCATATCGCCACCGATGACGCCTTCATGGAATCGACCCTCCACTGGGTAGGGCCGCGGGTTCCCGGCACGGTTGCCAGGGTGCTGGTCAGGGACAATCAGCAGGTGAAAAAAGGTGATCTGCTGGTGGAATTGGACCCCAACGATTACCAGGTCAAGGTCGCGGAGTACACCGCCCGACTGGATCTGGCTAGAAACGATACCTCCAGCATCTACGCCCAGGTGGATGCGGCCAAGGCTGCCGTCGCCTCGGATCGGGCCCGTCTGGAACAGGCGGAGCAGGATCTGAAACGGGGCGAGACACTCTTCATGAAGGAGGTTATCCCCAAGGAGCAGCTGGAAAAGCTGGAGACCGGCCGCAAGGTGGCCCTGGCCAAGCTGCGGGAGACCGAAGGGTCGGTAAAACGGGCGCTGGCATTGCTGGGACTCACCGAAAACGGCGCCAAGAATGCTCAGGAAGCGCAAAAACGGGCGGAACTTGAGGGGGCAAAACTTAATCTTTCCTATACCAGGATCATTGCCCCCGCCGACGGCGCCATCACCAGAAAATCAGTGGAGATCGGCAACATCGTTCAGGCGGGGCAACCGCTCATGGCGCTGGTCCCCTTGGACGATGTCTGGATAACCGCCAACTACAAAGAGCGACAACTGACCCATGTGCAACCGGGGCAACCGGTGGAGTTCACCGTGGACGCTTATCCGGGCAAGAGTTTTCATGGCCAGGTGGAGAGCATCATGGCCGGCACCGGAGCTGCATTCTCGCTCCTCCCCCCTGAAAACGCCACGGGAAACTACGTGAAGGTGGTTCAGCGGATACCGGTAAAAATCCGGATCATCCCGGAAGGAGATCACCATCTCCCGTTCCGGATGGGGATGAGCGTGGAGCCGACCATCATCATTGAACGAAAAGTCGGTGACATCATCAAGGGATTGAATCCGTTCTGAGAAGCCTATCCACTGTAAGATCCTGCAAATTCCATAAATTCAAGCTGGCCGGGGTACAGGTACCTGACCAGCTTATTTTTATTCCGGAGTCTGAATAACCTCGCGCCGCCTCAGACCACCCCTCACCCCGACACTCTCCCACTGAGGGGAGAGAGAGTGTTTTTATGAGTAGACTATTTTAGGTCTACTAAGTATACTTATCGCATCAAAAGACCTTAAAGGGGCTTTTATGCAAAGTTTAAAGACAGCGGATGAGATGGAAGTTGCCTTCGGTCAACAACTGCGCGAACTCCGTCTGCGCCGTAATATTGATCAACGTCAGCTTGCCGGACAGGCGGGTGTCGCACTTAATGCCGTGAAAAACTTGGAAAACGGCAAAGGGGCTACCTTGACCTCCCTGGTGAAGGTCCTGCGTGCTCTGGAGCGGGCTGACTGGCTGGAAACGTTGGCGCCGACGGTTGAGATCAGCCCGATGCAACTGCTGAAAACCAGGCAACAGCGACAACGCGCCTCGAAACAGAGAGGACCTACCCATGCATAATCCTGTGCAGGTTATCGAAGTCCGCATCTGGGGCCAGAGAGTAGGCGCCGTGGCCTTGGCGCCGAAACTGGGTTATTACGCTTTCGAATACGACAACCGTTTCGTCAAATCCGGTATTGAGTTGGCCCCGCTGACCATGCCGCTGGCCGAAGCCCGCAATCCGTTTGTTTTTACCGATCTTCCCGAGATGAGCTTCAAGCGCCTGCCGGCGCTGCTGGCCGACGCACTGCCTGACGATTTCGGCAATGCCCTCATTGATGCGTGGATGGCGGGCAAAGGTATTGACTGGAACCACGTGACCCCCCTTGATCGTCTCGCCTATATGGGGAAGCGCGGTATGGGCGCCCTTGAATTCAAGCCGGCCCGCACTCCCGCCATTGCCGGCCACACGGCCATCAAACTCTCCCGGATGGTGGAAAGCGCCCGGCAAGCGGTTCATGGCGAGCTTGGCACGGATCAGCTTGCCAAGGCGGCGCTGGCGCAGATCATTCAAGTGGGGACCTCGGCAGGCGGCGCTCGAGCCAAGGCAGTTATTGCCTGGAATCCGGCTACCGATGAGATACGACCGGGGCAATTCGATGTGGCCCCAGGGTTCGAGCATTGGCTGCTCAAGTTTGACGGCATGGGTGCCGACCGGGAACTGGGCGGTTCGCAGGATTATGGCCGTATCGAATACGCCTACTACCTGATGGCCACCGCTGCCGGGATTACCATCTCCCCCTGCCGCTTACTGGAGGAGAATGGTCGGGCTCACTTCATGACCCGCCGCTTTGATCGCGTGGGAAACAGCAAGCATCATCTGCAATCCCTCTGCGCCATGGCTCATCTGGACTACAAGCAGAAGGCCAGCCATGATTACAGCCAGTTGCTACAGACGGTTATCCGTCTGGGGCTTGATTACACGGCGCGCGAGGAGGCATTCCGCCGCATGGCCTTCAATGTCATGGCGGCAAATTGTGATGACCATACCAAGAATATCTCCTTCATCTTGCCAAGAGGGGGTGGTTGGGAGCTGGCGCCTGCCTATGATGTCACCCACGCCTTTAATCCCACCGGGGAGTGGACGAGTCAGCACTTGATGGCGGTAAACGGCAAGTTTACCGCTATTACGGAGGCTGACCTCCTTTCTGTAGCCGACCGGTTCGGCATCGGTACGGCGCCGAAAGTCTTGACACAGGTACGGTACGCCGTGGCCGCATGGCCTGATTTCGCCGAACAGGCCGGGGTGAGCCAGGCTGAAACAACGAGAATAAGAGCAAATCTCTTCCCCTGACAGACCATTCGGATTGAGATTCTTCGCTTTCTTCACGGCGCGCAACGGTGGCCGATGAAATCGTAGTCAACATCCAAAGAAACTGCTGCAATTATACCACCGCCATCACAAATCACGTCCCCTCGCCCCTTGTGGGAGAGGCCCGCACTGAGCGGAGTCGAAGGGGACAGGGTGAGGGGGTATAACACTCTTTGTAATACTCTTAAAAGTATGATTCAATATCCTGTAAAGAGTATTAAGGAGACAATCATGCCATACATATCCGCAAATGATCTCAAGGTTAAGGGTGTCGT
>CAIYUY010000090.1 GCA_903929485.1 uncultured Desulfuromonadales bacterium | reverse complement strand
GGTTTTCAGGGTGGCGTCCAGGTACTTGTTCAGCCCCTCCGTGGTCACCAGGTTGTCAAACGTATCGCTCCACTTCAGGACACCATCAGGTCCGTAACACTGAGCCGTATACCGCTGCTTGATCTTCATCCCGAAATCCATATCCACTCCTCTGTAACGATAATGGTATTAATGGCCGACCGCTTTTATTTTTGGAGCTGAACCGGTCAACAACATCCGGAGCAGATACGCCACCGCGCCGGGATACTCCGCTTGAATCACCGCCAAGGCCGACAGGTTCAACCCTCCGAAAACCACCGCCAGCTGTTGAGCCGACAGAGAGACCCCGGATGACAGGGAGATACTCGCCGCCAACTGCGCAGTCTCCGCCGGAGACATCGATACTCCGGAACTCAACGCCAGGGCCGCCAACAATTGGTTGACCGCGCCGGAGGAGACCGCCGCCGCCGCGGTCAGCGCCGTTTGCGCCAGGATCGCCGCGCCCCAGCCCGCGGCAAATCCGGCTGAACCGCTTAAACTGGTCAGCGCCTTCATCTGACCATTACCGGCATCAGAGAACCCGGACGCGGCCGGAAATCCGGCGGATACATAAAATTGCGCCGATACCGTATCGCTCCACCCCGCCGCCGCTCCCAGGGTCAACGCGGCGTCCCAGATCGTCCCGCCGATTTCCGCAGTCCACGCCTCCAGCTCCACGATCCGGGCGTACCCGCCGTTTCCGGCCGTGACGACTACCCGTATTTTCGTCGTCATGATCGGCGTAAATGTGAACGTCCGCCACGCCAGGATATTACCGGTAATCGGCATCCCCGGTATCGTCACCCAGGCCGAACCGTCCCACGTCTCAACCTGATAATCTTTGATGCCGTTGACGCCGCTGGGACTTGACGCGATAATCGGCGGAGCAGTCAAATATCCATTTTGCAGAGTGATAACGTCAATCTTACCGATATATTGCGCCGCGGGAAACTCCACTTGCAGCCATTGCGGAGCGGCGACGGTCGGTTTTCCGGCGCTGTTCCAGCCGTCGGGATTCGCCGCGTTCGACCAGCCCCCCCCGGTGCGACTCCCGTTGATGGCGCTGCTTGCGGGATAGGCCGTGGAAAAAGTCGATGACGCCGTAGCCGTTCCCGTCAGGGCCGCGTTAACCGGGAAAAACGGGCTTCCCTGCACAAAATTCGGCCACTCCAGGTCGAACTGGAACGCCCCGAACTGGAAGGCGTCCGGCTGAAATCCCGACATGATGGGAGGATCGAACGGCATTACGGCGCCGGAGTTACTGCGTCAATCGGTTGAATCGTCGCCACCAAGTTGGCCTCGATCTGGGCGAGGCGATAATTTGTATCAATCATGGCATCACCTCTATTTGCAGCTCGGGAACGCTGTACGGCATAGGGCCTGCTGCTGAAAAATCTGTGTCAACTGCGGTTGCGGTAACCAGAGGTTTACGGCTGTAGTAGAGCGCCCAAACTGCGTTGATCCATCCCATGATTACCAGTGATTTCGGCTTTTGCTGCATGACTCCGATGGTCAAGAGGCCGATGGCGGCACCGGAGATGTAGCGCTCCTGGTAGTCGGTTGCAGATCGCCAGAGGAGCTGTAGGTTGGCATCTATCAGCATCGCCTCCCGCAGCGCCTTGCGCTCCTCGGTTGGAGTGTAGCAGATGCCCGCCGCACTCAACACCGCCGCTAATTCCTCGTCCGATCCGATGACTGTAGCAATGTTTCCGTCCTCGCAAAATAATTTATAGTCCGGGTCGTCTGGTCTGACAAACGCGTCACTCCGACTGGAGTAGATATGTTCGGGTAATTGCCAATACCAATCTCCGGTATCGTATATCATTGATAAATACCCCCTGTAGCCGTCGTTCCGGTGTTGTCACCGGGGAAATAAGTACTTCCCGCACCAAATGTATCGACTATACTGTTTCCCGTTATGCTAAATCTAATACCCGTGGCGACGTTGGTTGAAAACGTGTTTCCTGTGGATCTTAATATTGACCCCGAATCCACCGACGTAAACCCTGACGGAAATGTTAGCCCTGGTGAGACTGCAATGGTCCGGTTGGTATCAAATAATAAGCCACCGTACCCCACGCGATAATGACTCCCGCCCGCACTTCCGGATATTGAATAATTAGCATTGGAGGTAATAGCGCCCTTAGTGTACGCAGTGATATGATGTCCTGTGGCGGTTCCAAAATTTATGTTACCGAACGCAACGGAAACAGTAGGTGTGCCGCAATAGATAGCGTCACCGGTTATGCCGTGTAGCTTCTGATAAGCTATTTGATATGCTCCGGAAAATCCCCCAATATAGTATCCGCTATTTATTACGACAGCGTCCATGTTAGTGGTATTGCCCTGAAATACAACTCCTCCTCCTCCGCTAAAACCCTTAGTCGCCAGCCCGCTATATGTGCCGTCGGCTATATTTATTGTTACCGTGTATCCCGCCACATCTAATCTGGAGGTAATATGATCGCTGGCTTTTTGCAGCGTCGCCCATGGTGCGCCGCTCGCCCCGGTTCCGTTCGTGTCATTTCCTGTCGTAGCGATATAGTATGTCCGGTTACCGGTCAAAACCTCCCTGCCGCCTATCCCCTGTGGGGTGATGCCCGTCAACCCCGCCCCGCTGCCGGTGGGGGTCAGGTAGGTTCCTGTAGGCTGTTTAGAATTCAGCTTCGCCTGCGTCGCCGAACTGTAGGCGCCGAATTCCGCCGTGGTCACCGCGCGAAACGTCTGCGCTTCCACCCCGGAGCAGATCATCGATACCAGCGCCACTACCAGCCAGATCGTACTCATCATCCTCATACCGCCTCCCATAGTCCCGATACTGAATTGTATGCTACCTGTTCCCACTCCAACGATCCGCCGGAGACATACGCCCGCCAGTAAATCCCCTTCGTCAGCCGATCCTCGTGGATGATATCGTCGCCGGTGATGACGATATTGTGCTGCTCATTCCAGTTGCTGGGGCGGACAACGTTGGGCGTGGCGGGATTGTCGGCCCCCGGACAGGGGAATCTATGGGTGATGGTTATGCTCATCGGCTGCTCCAAAGTCAGTGATGAGTGAAAGGTGAAAGGTGAATAACGTCTTTGATCTTTTCACCATTCACCCTTCACCTTTCACGGTTTATTCACCTTTCACGGTTATTACGGCACGATCGCCCCATAGAAGCCGCGATAATCCAGCACCGCCCCGCCGTAAATGTGGCGGATCTTGTAGGTCAACTGATCATTGCTGAACATGCTCCCCACGTTGGGCATATCCTGCACGAACAGCTCCGGCGTGTCCTTGCCGTCCAGGAAACCG
>CAIYUY010000089.1 GCA_903929485.1 uncultured Desulfuromonadales bacterium | reverse complement strand
GTAACGGACAACACAGGAATCAAGGAACTCCGGATTAACGGCGTGATGCTTCCGGTGGATACGAACGGGAGCTTCAGTCATCCCCTGGTCCTGCAGAGCGGCGCCAACAGGATAACCGTCACCGCCGCCGATCTTGCCGGCAATGAGTCAAGGGACACCCGCACCATCTACCTTGACCGGACTGCTCCCCTGCTGGTCGTGACCACGCCGGCGGACAATAGCAAGACCGGGACGGCGCTCACCGAGGTGAAGGGGAGCGTGGACGACGCCAACGCCGTGGTCACGGTAAAACTGGGCGACACAACCCAGACGGCCCAGATGACCGGCAAGGAGTTCCAGTCAACCGTGGTTCTTGCCCCCCGGGAGAATACCCTGGAAGTAACCGCCACGGACCTGGCCGCCAACCGGAGCACGGTGAAACGGACGGTACTCTATGACGACCGGAAGCCGTCCCTGGCCATAACCGAACCGAATCAAGACATCCGGACAAGGGAAGGGAATCTTACCCTGCGCGGGACTGCTTCGGACCCCTACGGCTTGGCAGTGACCGTCCGGATGGAGATGGACGGGCGGATATTCAGCCCCCCGGTGGTCAACGGCCAGTTCGAGCAGGCCATCGCCTTCACAGGGGAGAAGAGCTATGCAATTGTCGTCACTGCCGTAAATGAGGTGGGAAGCAGCGCCTCCGCCCAGCGAAACGTCATCTACGACAAAACCCTGATCAACGACGAGCCTGAGCTGGTGCTGGTACCGTTTCCTGCCATCCTTTATCCGCTGATAAAAATGAAGGTTCCGGTGGGGCTTTTCGGCTGGATAAATCATCCTCGCACTTCCGACATAGTAGCGGTGAAGATTTCCGTCACTGACGAGTATGGCAAGTTCAATTACAGTAATTTGAATTTCAATAGCATAGTACTGCTGGAGTCGTGGCGAAAAGACGATGACCCGGATGGAAGGATGTATACGGTCACTGCTGTGGCGACGCACAAGGACGGCCGGAAAACAACCACCAAGGCAAAGGTCACTGTCCCCCATTGAGACCGTGGGAAGCTCATCATCCTGGGGAGATTTACTAACGTATCGGCTCAGGGGTAGCAGTGAACTTGGATGCAGTCGCAAAAAGTCCATTCCGAGTCTTTGCGAGGAACGAAGTGACGAAGCAATCTGTCTTTATTTCAGCAAGTCGCCAGTTTCGAGATTGCTTCGCTTCGCTCGCAATGACAGAATTTGCGAGTGCAGCAACTTTATTACGGCAACTACTACGGCAAATCGGTTTTAGATACAAAAAAAAGCACTTACGAAATGAATCGTAAGTGCCTGATTTTATGGTGGACGCGATTGGGATCGAACCAATGACCTGCCGATTAAGAGTCGGCTGCTCTACCAACTAAGCTACGCGTCCAAGCTGTTAAAACGGGGACCGGCAGTATGCCTGTCCCCGTCTGTTCATAAATGGTGAGCCGCGTTGGGATCGAACCAACGACCACCTGATTAAAAGTCAGGTGCTCTACCTACTGAGCTAGCGGCTCGTGCGTGAAACGAATTAATCTTATAGGCTGTTTTCTCTTTTTAGTCAAGAACTTTCTGCTTCTATTCAAAAAAAGCAGATTTTCTAAAACTTGGCCAACAACGGCACGAGGAGAAGTGAGACGATGTTGATAATCTTGATCATGGGGTTGATGGCCGGACCGGCGGTGTCCTTGTAGGGGTCCCCTACGGTGTCGCCGGTAACAGCGGCCTTGTGGGCGTCTCCCCCCTTGCCGCCGTGATGGCCGTCTTCGATGTACTTCTTGGCGTTATCCCAGGCGCCGCCTCCGGTGGTCATGGAGATGGCCACGAAGATGCCGGTGACGATGGTTCCGACGATAACCCCCCCCAGGGCCTTGGGACCCAGGGTGAAGCCGACGATGATGGGCGCCAGGATCGGAATGAGAGCCGGAACTACCATCTCTTTCAGGGCGGTTTTGGTGACGATGTCCACGCATGCCGCGTAGTCGGGTTTGCCGGTCCCTTCCATGATCCCCTTGATTTCACGGAACTGGCGACGGACTTCCACAACCACCGCTCCCCCTGCCTTGCCTACCGCCTCCATGCAGAGAGCGCCGAAGTAGTACGGGAGCATGCCGCCGATGAAGAGGCCGACGATGATGTACGGATCGGAGAGGTCAAAGGTGATGCTTTTGCCCGCCAGCTTCAACTCTTCCACGTAGGAGGTGAAGAGGATGACCGCGGCCAGACCGGCGGAGCCGATGGCGTACCCTTTGGTGACGGCCTTGGTGGTGTTTCCCACCGCATCCAGGGGGTCGGTGACGGCGCGAACCGAATCGTCCAGTTCAGCCATCTCCGCGATACCGCCGGCGTTGTCGGTAATGGGACCGTAGGCGTCCATGGCCACCACGATGCCGGTGAGGGAGAGCATGGAGACGGCTGCAATGGCGATGCCGTAAACCCCGGCGCAGTTGAAGGCGACGATGATGCCGGCGGCGATGACGATGACCGGGGCGGCGGTGGATTTCATGGAGATGCCGAGTCCGGCGATGACGTTGGTGCCGTGACCGGTGGTGGAGGCCTGGGCGATATGTTGCACCGGAGCGTATTCCGTGGAGGTGTAGTACTCGGTGATCCAGAAGATGGCGCCGGTCACCAGAAGGCCGACAATGGCGGAAATGAAGATATTCGTTGCCGAATAGCCGGTGGGGTTCCCTTCGGGAAACATCCGTACCGTGACGAAGTAGAACGCGATGCAGGCGATGACGCCGGATGAAATCAGCCCCTTGTACAGGGCGCGCATTATTTTCTCACTGCCGTCCAGTTTGACGAAATAGATGCCGATGATGGAAGCAATGATGGAGATGCCTCCCAGGATCAGCGGATAACTGACCGCTCCTTTGAAATCCTTGAAGGTCATGGCGCCAAGGAGCATGGACGCGATGAGAGTAACCGCGTAGGTCTCGAACAGGTCGGCGGCCATGCCGGCGCAGTCCCCCACGTTGTCCCCCACGTTGTCGGCGATGACCGCCGGATTGCGCGGATCATCCTCGGGAATGCCGGCTTCCACCTTCCCCACCAGATCGGCGCCCACGTCGGCCCCTTTGGTAAAGATCCCCCCACCCAGACGGGCGAAAATAGAGATCAGCGAACCGCCGAAACCGAGTCCCACCAGTTGGCTGACGACGTCTTTAATGGGAGCATCCGGCATCAATTTGAGCAGAATAAGGTAATAACCGGCCACGCCGAAAAGTCCCAGCCCCACAACCAGCATGCCGGTGATGGCCCCCCCTTTGAATGCGACGTCCAGCGCCTTCTTAATGCCGCTTTTTGCCGCCTCGGTGGTCCGGACGTTGGCCCGTACCGAAACAAACATGCCGATGAAGCCGGTGAGCCCGGAGAAGAGGGCGCCGATGGCGAAACCGATGGCGGTCTTTGGCCCCAGCGGTTCCGGCAGGACGAGGAGGATTACGAAAATAATCGCTCCCACCAGGGCGATGATGGTGTACTGACGCTTCATGTAGGCGCCGGCCCCCTCCTGAATAGCCGCGGCAATCTGCTTCATCTTCTCGTTCCCCTGGGGGAGCCCCAGGATCCACTGGGCCGTGACCAGACCGTAGGCCACTGCGGCCGCGGCACAGGCCAAGGCGAAATAAATCGCGTACTGTTCCATGTAATACCTCCTTTTAAATGCGCCTTTGGGAAGGCTAAAATCACGACGGGGAAAAAATACTCTCACGCAAGAGGGAGTGTTAAAGGGAGAAATAGTTACTGGAAAACCCGCCGCTTGTCAACCGTAAATACGTCTTTATGGTCAACTTTTCCCCCTGGCGCCTTTGTTTTTCCGGTGTATCCGCTCCGGCGGCGAGCGGTCCCGATAGCTCTTGACAGAAACCGCCGGTTACACTAATCTCATTCCCGCCGTTTACGGTGTCCTTGAGGCATACCTACTAACAGGAGAATGAGTATGAAAAAGTGGCGTTGTATTATCTGTGACTATATTCACGAAGGGGTGGAACCGCCGGAGATCTGTCCCGAGTGCGGTGCGGGAGCCGAAAGTTTTGAAGAGGTTGCGTGACTAAAGCGGCAACCGACAGCAGGGGGATACTCTCTCCCGACGGACCGGAAGCGGCGCGAAGGGATGACCTTCGCGCCGCTTGCACTTTCCCTTCCGAATAGGTATGCTGACCCCATGCAGCTCAGGTACGGCGACAGCTCAGTTGATTGCACCATCCCCACGGAACGGCTACGAGGCGTGATTCGCCCCCTGTCCGTATCTGTCGAGGATTCTCCGGAAGAGCTCATCATGAGGGCGCTTGACGGTTGCGCTTCCATCCTTTCCCACTTCACCTCCGGCCAGCGGGTCGTTATCGTCACCTCGGACATCACCCGCTCCACCGGCAGCGAACTCTATCTTCCCCTTCTCGTGGACGAACTGAACCGCCGGGGGATACCCGACCGGGATGTCACTATTCTTATCGCCCTGGGGATCCACCGCAAACAGTCGGCGGCCGAGCATGAAAAGATCATTGGCCCTCTCCACGGCCGGGTCACCGTACTGGACCACGACTGTGATGACCCAAAGATGCTGGTTTCCCTGGGGAGTACGGCCAACGGCATCGACGTTTTGGTTAATCGCACCGCGGTGGAGGCCGATCGGCTGATCCTTACGGGTACCATCGGTTTTCACTATTTCGCCGGATTCGGCGGCGGTAGGAAGGCGCTCCTGCCGGGAATCGGAGGACGAGCCGCCTGTCTCGCCAGTCACTTCACCCTGCTTCGTCCCCACCCGGCAAGGGGGCGGCACCCCCTGGCAACGGTGGGGGTGCTGGAAGGGAACCCGGTTCATGAGACGCTTTCCCAGGCATGCGCCCTGGCCGCGCCGGATCTGATCCTTAACACGATCCTGGCGCCGGATAAGAGGATCATGGCCGTCTTTGCCGGCCAGTGGGATGAAGCCCATCGGGCGGGGTGCCGTTACTATGGCGAGCAGTTCACCTATCTCCTGACGGAGCAGGCCGACCTGGTGGTCGCCTCCTGCGGTGGTTATCCCAAGGACATCAACCTGATTCAGGCCCATAAATCCATGGAGTACGCCGGCCGGGCGCTGAAAGAGGGGGGGGTCATGATTCTGTTGGCAGCCTGCCGGGACGGCTACGGGAACGCGACTTTCTTTGACTGGTTCCGTTACAAGGAGCCGGCCGAATTTGAGGAGGCGCTTCGGGCGCATTACGAAATTAACGGTCAGACCGCCCTCGCCCTTCTGGAGAAGGCGAAGCGTTTCCGGATCATTCTTGTCTCCCACCTGCCTCCGGAGGAGGTGAGGAGCATCTCTCTGATCCCGGCAACGACCCTGGACCAGGCGATGATAGCGGCGGTGGAACTGTTGCCGGAGGAGTACACGGCTTACGTCATCCCCGAGGCGGGGAGTGTGCTGCCGGTGTTAAAACCTTGAAGACTGTTCTACGTTCCATGTTCTAAGTTCTACGTTAAAACCATAACCCTTTCCAACCCAAACTTGATGCACTCGCAAATTCCGTCATTGCGAGCGAAGCGAAGCAATCTAGAAACTGGCAACATGCTGAAATAAAAACAGATTGCTTCGTCACTTCGTTCCTCGCAAAGACTCTGAACGGACTTTTTGCGACTGCATCAAACTTGCAATTATAACGTGGAACGTAGAACCCGGAACATGGAACAAAGATTTGATAGAACACCGAGGTGAACATGCTCACTCCCACCATAGTCGCCGAACTGAAAAAGCTCCTTGGCCCGGCAAACGTGACCACCGACCTGCAGGACCTCATCTGCTACGGCTACGACGCCACCCAGATGGAATTTCTCCCCGACGCGGTGGTTCATCCTGCCGGCCCCGAGGAGGTCTCCCTGGTGCTGAAGCTGGCCAACCGGGAGCTGATCCCCGTCTTTCCCCGGGGGGCGGGGAGCGGCTTCACCGGCGGCGCCCTTCCCAAGGGGGGAGGAATTGTCCTCGTCACCACCCGGATGAACCGTATTTTGAGAATCGATACCGAGAATCTCATCGCCGAGGTGGAGCCGGGTCTGGTCACCGAGGAGTTCCAGCTGGCGGTGGAAAAGCTCGGCCTCTTCTATCCGCCGGACCCGGCCTCCCTCAAGTTTTCCACCCTGGGGGGGAACGTGGCTGAAAACGCCGGCGGACCCCGTTGCGTCAAATACGGCGTCACCAGGGATTTCGTCATGGGGCTGGAGGTGGTTCTCCCCACCGGCGAGATCATAAGGACCGGCACCGAGACCTACAAGGCGGTGGTGGGGTACGATATGACCCGCCTTCTCTGCGGTTCCGAGGGGACCCTGGGGGTGATCACCAAGATCATCTTCAAGCTCCTTCCTCTCCCCGAGGCCAAGAAGACCATGCTGACCATCTTCGACTCCATCGACGGCGCAGCCAGGGCCGTCTCCGCCATCATCGGGGCGCGGATCATCCCTACTACCCTGGAGTTCATGGATTACGCCACCCTCCAGTGCGTGGAGCGGCGCTTCAACCTGGGGATTCCGGACGAGGGGCGGGCGGTTCTCATCATTGAGGTGGACGGCGACCGGGAACTCATTGAGAAGCAGGCTGCCCGGATACGGGAGCTCATCGCCCCCCTGGGTCTGGTTCAGTGCAAGGTGGCCAAGGATGCCGCCGAGTCCGAGGCGCTCTGGCGGGTACGGAGGCTGGTCTCGCCCACCCTGCGAGACATTAACCCGACCAAGTACAATGAGGATATTGTCGTCCCCCGGAGCAAGGTCCCCGATGTGATCCGGCGGATCGAGCAGATTCAGAAAAAGTATGACATCCCCATCGTCAACTTCGGTCATGCGGGGGACGGAAACATTCATGTGAACGTGATGATCGACAAGGAGGTTCCTGGGATGGAGGAGAAGGCCCATCAGGCGATCCGGGAGGTCTTTCAGGCGGCGCTGGATCTGCACGGCACCATGTCCGGCGAGCACGGGGTCGGCCTTGCCAAGCAGCCGTACATCTCCATGGAGCTGTCGCCGGTGCAGATCGCCACCATGAAGTCCTTGAAGCACGCCCTGGATCCCAACAACATTCTCAACCCGGGAAAGATGTTTCCGTAGCCGGGCAAGAGCCTCCCGGGAGGGGTGGGTATCATGGAAATGCCCCGCATTGTTAATTGTCATCCCTGAAGCTGGAGCTTCACCCCTTGAACCGCAAAGACGCAAAGTACGCAAGGAAAATAGAGAAAAACAACGAACCTGGATTCTTTTTCGGTATACCCCAAAAAAGGCTTTTACTTTGCGGTTCCTTTGCGGTTCCTTTGCGTTCTTTGCGTCTTTGCGGTGAAACTGTTTTTGTTTTTCGTCGTGTCAGTGAGTTATTTTACGAATCACGGTTCACTCGGGTTCTTTGGGGTACATACCGCAAGATCAAGCCGGACAGGGTACTAGGCATGAGATCTTCCCGATGATCAAAGAGCTCCTCGCCCGGAGGCGGCAGGGGCATCGGACCATGGGGTATCCCCGGGAACCGGCGGTGCTTCCGGAGCTGTTCCGGGGGTATCCCCGGCTTTCCCCGGAACTCTGCCCGTCCGACTGCGACCTCTGCGTGGCCGCCTGCCCGGTGGGGGCGGTGACGCGCCACGGGTCACTTGCCCTGGATCTGGGAAAATGCACCTTCTGTCCCCACTGCGACCAGGGCTGTCCCCACAACGCCATAAGCTTTACGGCTGATCCTCGTCTTGCCACCCGGCGCCGGGAGGAGCTTCTTCTGACCGCCGGCGAGGAGCGGCGACTGGCCGAACCCCTGGGGAAGGAGCTGCTTCGTCTCTTCGGCCGCTCACTCAAACTGCGGGAGGTGAGCGCCGGCGGCTGCAACGCCTGCGAGGCGGACACCAACGTTCTTTCCACCATCGGTTTCGATCTTGGGCGGTTCGGTATTCAGTTCGTCGCCTCCCCCCGGCATGCCGACGCTCTCTTTGTCACCGGCCCGGTAACGGAAAACATGCGGGAGGCGCTTCTCAAGACCCATGGAGCGATCCCTTCTCCCAAGTTGGTTATCGCCTGTGGCTCCTGCGCCATCAGCGGCGGACCGTTCAGGGGGAGCCCGGAGGTTCACAACGGGGTTGACGCTTTTCTGCCGGTGGATCTCTATATTCCCGGCTGTCCGCCCCATCCCGTGACCATTCTGGACGGTCTTCTCCGTACCCTGGGGAAGATGCCGTGACCACCCCTCACCCTGATCAGGAAAAGCCTCCCGGTGTCACCGGCGTCATCCTTGTGGGGGGGAAGAGCCGCCGGATGGGACGGGACAAGGCCTTTTTGGAAGTAGAGGGGCAAACACTGGTGGAGATCACCCTGGCGGCATTGCGCCAGTGCCTCCCGACGATTATCCTGGTGGGAGACCGGCCGGAGCGGTTCGCCGGGCTAGGGCTTCCCGTTTACCCCGATATCTATCCCGGTAGCGCCCTGGGTGGGCTTTACACCGGGCTCGTCCAGGCCGAGAGCTCCCATATCTTCGTCTCCTCCTGCGATCTCCCCTATCCCAGCGCTCCGCTCATCCGCTACCTGGCGGAACTCGCCACCGGCAATGACGTGGTGGTGGTGCAGGGCGAATCCGGGTATGAGCCGCTCTTCGCCCTCTATTCCCAGGGGTGTCTTGAGCCGATCCGGCGCCGGATACTGGCCGAGAAGTACTGTGTTTACGATTTTTATCCCCAGGTAACGACCCGGATCGTCACTCTTGCCGAGATCGCGGCTCTGGGTGATCCCCGGCATTTTTTCCTTAACCTCAACACGCCGGAGGAGTACCGGCGAATCATATAAGGAGCTCTGGAGATGTCCGTGAAAGTTGTCTCATTTGTCGCCAAATCGGGAACCGGCAAGACGACTCTGTTGGAAAAAGTCATCGCCGAGCTCAAAGAGCGCGGCTACAAGGTCGGGGCCATCAAGCATGACGCTCACAACTTCGACATCGATCACCCCGGCAAGGACAGCTACCGGCTGGCCGCCGCCGGCGCCGATACCACGCTTATCACCTCTCCGGAGAAACTGGCCCTCATCAAGGTGCATCCCGCCGCTCCCCCCGTGGAAGAGCTCCTGGCCACCTACTTCAGCGACGTTGATATCGTCGTCACCGAGGGTTTCAAGAAGAGCGCTCTTCCCAAGATCGAAATCCACCGGAGAGAGCGGAGCTCCACCCTCCTCTGCCGGGGAGAAGAGAATGATCCCACACTGATTGCCGTGGCCAGTGACGAGCCACTGGAGCTGGAGCTGCCGGTGCTGGATCTCAATGATCCCGTTGAGATCGTTGATTTTGTGGAGCGTTACTTTTTATCGGGAATCCAGGCAGGATGAAGCGTTACCGTAAAGCTGCTCCCGTGGCCAGGGTATCGGCTCTACCATTGCCCGCGGGACTTAACAATATGCTATACGGTGGCATTCATCAAGATTTTGGGCGATGGTGCTGACTATTTCGGGGTCAATCTCATTGTTTGCCTGCATTGAGAGCAGTATGGTCATGATCTCTTCTTGGGGAAGCGATTTTCTGTAAGGCCGGTTCTGCGCCAGCGCCTGGTAGACGTCCGCTACCTTTATGATTCGTGATTCCAGAGGAATCTTTTCGCCTAAGTTGCGAAAGGGATAGCCATTCCCGTTGAGTGATTCATGATGCTGGGCCGCCCAGAGGGCCATGTCACCGACTCCATCCAGGATCTTCAGGATCTGGAAGGTGGTAAAACTGTGTTTTTTCATCTGGGTTCTTTCGCTGTCGGAAAGTTTGGCGGTGCTTTCCAGCAGCTCATCGGGAATCCGCAGCTTACCGATATCGTGGAGAAGCGCCGATATCTCAAGAAGATCCAGATGCTCGCCGGTAATTCCGACCTTTTCGGCTAAAAAACGGGTCAGTCGCCCGACCCCCAGCGAGTGGTCGGTGGTATAGTGCGATTTGGCATCGACGATTGCCGCGATGATACGGGCAAAACCCTTTATTTCATTTAGTCCGACCAGACATTTCACTGAGCTGATATTCATCTCCGATAAATAGAGTGGAATGGAGTCGGGTTCGATGAGGTACCAGAATGCCTCGCTCCGTGATGCGGCCATAAATGCATCCAGCAGTTCCGGCGCAAACAACGTGCCCCGATGTTGCGCAAACAGGTTACGGATATCTTCCACGGACTGCATTAACGAGTTGCCGGAGTAATGGGCGGCGGTAATGTCCACCCGATCGACAAGGTAAATAAGATTGGCGAAGAGGGCGATTTCATGGGGGAGGTCAATCTCTTGCAGTTCGTTCCATGGGGTATGATGGTAACGGAGGATGGGGGCGAGATGCGAGAGCGGCAGGTAATCCTTGAGCAGGGCGTACCCCTTTTCGCAATGGGCGTTTGAGCCGACCCAGTTCATCTCCTTTACCAGATTTTCTCGCGTATGTGTATTTGATACTCCGCAATCGTGGAGAAGGGAGGCGTCGTACAGGGTGCTGATCTCTTCGTTATTCCATCCCAGTTGTTTGGCGCATTCTACCGCCATGATGCTGACACGCCGAGCATGCTGAACATCATCAACACCTACCAACTCCACGGCGCTGGTTATGGCGTGTACAATTTGCCTTAATTCGATTTTGATGGCCATAATTCTCTCCGTGCAATCCGCGATCTCCGTCGCGTCCTGAATCCCTTGAGTCTCAATTTCTCCGTATAATTGGCAATAAGATTAAGCCATATCATTGATACCCCGGAATTTCCGGGAAGTCAATGAATAGATGTTCTCCGAACGGTAACATTTGGGACGTCACTTTTTATCCGGAACCTGAGCCGGATGAAGGGTTACCGTGAAGCTGCTCCCGTGGCCAGGACTGCTCCGGCAGGAGACATCTCCGCCATGCAGCAGGGCGATCCGCCGCACCAGATACAGACCCAGACCGGCGCCGGTGACACCCGGCACCAGCCCCGCGCGGTAGAACCGCTCAAAAATCCTCTCCGCCTGTTCCGGTGAGATCCCTACGCCATTATCCTGCACTTCCAGCAGGAGTTCGCCCTGGGAGTCGGTCCCTCCCCGCAGCGTGACCGGGCCTCCCTGGGGAGAGTACTTTACCGCATTTTCCAGTAGATTCCCGATCATGATATCCAGCAGGAATGGATCACAGCTGAATTTGTCCGGAACGCCATCCTGTACGAAATTCACCTGATGGCGGTGACTTTCGTTCTGTACCCGTTTCGTCGTGGTTTGGAGGAGCGCCCGGATATCCGTCGACTGCATATCCGACACAACCCCCTCCATGCTGAGACGTTCGTTGATCAGGCACTTGTCCATGAGAGCTTTCATTCGTTGGCTTGCCGCGTGAATGGCCACCGTCTTCTTCCGGAATTTGGCGGGATCATTGAGCAGCAGGGGGAGGATCTGGGCCGTGCTGTCGATGATGGCCAGCGGGGTGCGCAATTCATGGGAGAGGAGCCGGAAAAACTGCCGTTGCTGCTCCACGGTCACTCGTTCCGTAGCCAGGGCGGTTTCCGCGATACGTTTGTCATCTCTGACACTGAGCATCCGGTTGATGATGGCGATATTGATCACCATGATGTGAGCAAGGGTGCAAAACGGCGTCAGCTTCAGCACCAGTTCACTGCTGGGCAAGAGCCCCAGGTTGATGAGAATATTCGACATGGCTTGTATCAGTAGAACGCCGAAGGCGGCCAGGAAATAGGTTGCGCCGGGCGCTTGGCCAATGAGCCGGATACTGACGGTAATGCTGACAACGGCGGCCAGCAGCAACGTACATTGAAGGGGAATCCTGATCTGCTGCTGAAAGCCGGCCAAGAGCAGGATGACTCCCAGGCCGCTGACACAAAGACAGGTAGCGCGGAACCGGTAGTCAAACCGCGGCATCCGGTTCCGAAGATCCAGCATCTCCGACACGATTGCGGCATTCAAACTCAAGAGCAGCAACAGGATGAAGCGAAATATTCCGGTTTGGAACGCCGTCTCGTCGGTCCAGATGAACTGGTGGGTGTAGCCGTATTCGTCGCACAAGGTATACGTTACACAGAGGACATAGAACAGGTAGTAGCCGTAGAGCGGTTCCCGCAACCGGATCCAGTAGATCAGGTTAAGGCTGACGGTCAGCAGGATGATCCCCAGATATGCGCCATGGCCAAGAGCTTGGTTCACCGTCGACTGACCCAGTGCGTCCGGTTGCCATAAGATCGGGTTGGCTTTAATGTTGCGGGTTGAAGCGATTCTCAGATGGATAGTCTGCGGCTGATCCGGCGGCAGTGTGAGGCGGAACTGGTCCAACCGGTAGAGAATTTCGCGTTGGGAAAAAGGGCGCAAGGAGCCGCCGTATCTTATGTCGAACCCGCCGCCCGGAGCCGGGAGAAAGAGCTGGAGCTGTTCATTGTAGGCAGGATCTGTTTCAAGTATCCATTTTGACGGGGAATTGGCGGAACGCTGGAGTGTGAACCGGAGCCAGATTGCCCCCTGCTTGAGATACCCGGCGGTCAGGTTGCCGGGGATCGGCTTGAAGTTTGAACGCCGAGGTTCCGAGAGCAGATCCTGAATGGTCAGTTTGCCGGTTTCATCTTTCAGCACCTCCATCCGTCCGGACAAAGGGACCCGACTCTGGGTGGAGGTTAAAAAAAGCGGCGCGGTGGGGGCGGAGAACGCCGTGCCGGAGAGCACCGACAGCAGAGCCAGAAGGCCAAGGAGACGGATGCGCATTATTGATCATCCCCTTCGGCCAGAAAGACATACCCCATGTTGTGGCGGGCGCGCAACGGCAGCGGGTGATCGGGATCGACCTTGCCGGCCTTGCTCCTGAGCCGGCTGATCAGCACCTCCAGGCGGGAGTTGGAACAGAGTTCGTCCGGTTGTCCCAGAGCGGTAAAAATAGCGGAGCGGGTGACGACATTTCCCAGATGGGCGAAGAGCAGAGCCAGCAGGGAGCACTCCTGGGCGGTAAGAGCAATGACCGAACCATGGGGACTTTGCAGCCGGGAGGCCACTCTGTTGAGGCGCCATCTCGTTGTCGCGGGTTGAGCTAAACGCTGTCCCAGGTTTCTGAGGGCTGCCGCCAGGAGGGTGATGTCCACCGGTTTGACCAGATAGCTGTCGGCTCCGCTTTCCAACCCCTCGATGCACTCCCGGGTCATGCCGCGGGCGGTCACCATGATGACGCCAAGCTGCTGCCTCCCCCGGAGACGTTGCGCGATCTCCAGGCCGTCTTCACCCGGCAGCCCCAAATCCAGTACGATCAGATCCGCCGCGGCTTCCGCCAGTGCGTCATCCATGGCCGCGCCGTCACCCACACCGCGAACCATGAAGCCGTGGGCGGAGAGCCCGATCATGAGGTTGTCGCGCAGCTCCGGCTCATCTTCGACAATTAACACACGTAACATATCGTCATGTCCCATCACTATTGCCGGAATGAATGGCGGGATAGTTCCCAGCTCCTTGACCGTCACCGAGATTCACCAGTATATCCTTTCTCTTCCTGAATTTGGCGGGAAAATACTTACATTTTCTTGCGGGTTGAACATGGTTGCCGTGACCTCTCCAGGCGGAAGCCAAAGAGGAACGCCATCCGCCCCAAGGAGATTTCACTTCGTACTCCTCCACTTGCCGTTTCCTGCAAGGAAATGCAAGGAAGTTATGGTTTCTTTTTGTACCGGATAGACGTATGATAGTGACAAAATGGCGCGAATAACCATTTATGTCTCACTTATTACTCCGGCTTAGAGGCGCGTGGCGGTTTCCTTGATGTCCATGTTTGATAACAATCTTGACGTCATATTTTTTGTCTACGGTTTCGCCTTCATTGCTCTTGGGTTGGTCGTGAGTGTCGGCACCAGGGAACAGAGCGATTTCACCTTGGCTCGTATCGCCTGGCTGCTTGCGTCCTTCGGCTTTCTGCATGGCCTGCTGGAGTGGCTTGATCTCTGGCTGCTGCTCAAGGGGGGCGGCAGCGGAGTTATCGCGGCCAGGGCGGTTCTCCTCCCGGTATCCTATCTCTTCCTGCTGGAGTTCGGTCGACGCCTGCTTCTCTCCTCACTGACGCAGCCGGCACGCGGCAGAACCCTTTTTTCCCCATGGCTCTACCTTCCGCTTCTTTCCCTCCTGTTCGGGTTCAGCTGCCGCGGTGATAACTTCCTGCTGGGAATGCAGATCTGGTCGCGTTACTTTTTGGGCTTTCCCGGTTCCACCATGGCAGGCATCGCTCTCTTCCTTTATTACCGCGTTGTTGTTCGGAATTTAGAGGAAATCGGTGGGAGCGCGTCCGGTGTGGGATGGGCGTTTTATCTGGCGGCATGCTCGTTTCTCGCCTACGGGGTGCTGGGGGGGGTCATTGTGCAACCGGCCGGGTGGTTTCCGGCTACAGTCGTCAATTACACCACTTTCCAGTCGTTCTTCCATCTGCCGGTGCAACTTTTTCGCGCGCTCTGCGCCGTACTGATTGCCGTTTCGTCATCATCCATCCTCCGCATATTCCATTTTGAAGAGCTGTTCAGGCAGAAGCAGAGCGTACTCTTGATTCAGCAGCACCAGTGTGAGCTGGAGAAGCTCAATTCTCATCTGGAACAACGGATTGCGGAGGAGGTTGCCGGCAGTCGGGAGAAGGACGAGCTTGCCATGCGGCAAGAGAAAATGGCTACCCTTGGTCAACTGGCGGCGGGAGTGGCCCATGAGATCAATAATCCCATAGCTTTCATCGGGAGCAATCTGAGCATCCTGGCAAGGTATTACGACCGGATTGTCGGCTATGATCGGTTTCTGCGGGAGCACGCCATGGGAGAGCTGTCGGACTCAACGCGGGAGATACTTGAACAAGAGCGAACGTCACTGGATCTGGAGCATCTGCTGAAGGACGGCGGGGTACTGCTCAACGAAACCCGGGATGGTCTGGAACGGATAACGAAAATCGTCCAGGAGCTTAAGCTGTTTTCCCGTAACGATTCCCGGATGCTGGAGCCCACGGATCTGAACTCCTGCCTGGAACGGAGTTTGTCGATAGTCAACAATGAGTTGAAGTATGTGGCCACCATAAGGAAGGAGTACGGCGTCCTGCCGGAGATCGTCGGCAACCCCGGGCAACTGAATCAGGTGTTTTTGAATCTGCTGGTGAATGCCGGTCATGCAATGGCTTCGCCGGGAGAAATCGTGGTGAGGAGCTGGTTTGACGATGAATTCGTTTATGCTTCGGTCAGCGACAGCGGCTCCGGTATCCCGGAAAAGATTCGTCAACAGATCTTCCAGCCGTTCTACACGACCAAGGAGAAAGGAAAGGGGACGGGACTGGGTTTGAGTATTTCCTATGATATTGTCAAAAAACATCAGGGGGATATTCTGGTTGAAAGCGAGGTCGGCAGAGGAACCACCTTTACGGTCAAACTGTCTCGCCATCCGGAAATAACCGCGGAGAGCGACGAATCTACTGTCAAGGAGGATAGCGCATGAATGAGGAAATCCCGCAACCGGACGAAACCGAGCACGCGGCTGAAGAGCCCCTTTATCTTCTCTGTGTGGATGACGATCCGGATATGCTCAGGACGCTGACCCGCGTTTTTAGAAAAGAGTCATTCAAGCTGCTGACTGCCGCCTCGGGGAAGGAGGCTCTGACAATCCTGAAAACAACGGAAAATATCGGCATGATCTTATGTGACGAGCGGATGCCGGTGATGAGCGGTTCCGTTTTCCTGGAAGAGGCAAAAGTCCTGGCGCCGGACACCATTCGGATCATCATAACCGGCTACCCCCATATAACCGACGCCATTAACGCCATCAATCGCGGCGGGGCGGTGGGGTATTTCATGAAGCCATGGGACGATAGTGAGCTGCAGCTCACCGTGCGGGAAGGTATGCAGAAGTACCGATTGACGCAGGAGAATCATCGCCTCCATGAGAAACTCAGAGAGCAGAACGCGCATCTGGAGGAGTGGAATTCCAGTCTCAAGCGAAGGGTCATGCAACAGACGGCGGTGATCCGGCAAAAGCTGGAAGAGTCCGGTCGGCAGAAAATAAGCATCAAGCATGCCAGTGACGCCATGTTTTTTTTGTTTATCCAGCAATTGCAGCAGCGTCAGCAACTGCTCAGTGAACATAGTCGAAGGGTGGTCGCCTTGACGGACTCAATGCTGACGGCGTTGGAATTGCCTCCGGATCTTTGCGTGGAGATACGGACCGCTGCTATTCTTCATGACATAGGTCTGTTCTCCATGGCCGACCAGTCGCAGGAGGAGAGTATCCCCTCGAAAAATACCGAGGAGTATAAGAGCCATGCCGTAAGGGGGGCGGAATTGCTTGCTATCAGTGAGCAATTCAAAAACATAGCGTTGATCGTTCGCCACCATCATGAAGAATATGACGGCAGCGGTTTTCCCGACGGCCTGGCGGGTGACCGGATTCCGCTGGGATCGCAAATCATTCACGTGGCCAGTTTCATCGATAATGCATATGCGGAGGAAACCGGGATAGATGCCGAATATCAGGTGAATTGTAAACTGGGCGCCTGCATGGGGAGTCATTTCGATCCGGCCCTGGCGACCGCGGCTTACCGGGCGGTGAAGGAAGTGCTCATGGCGCCGGAGCTCCAGTGGTCAATCTGAATGCAACCCGCGCACTCTCTCTTTTGGGCGCCTGACGTGAGCCCCGGACTTTTATCCCTGCTTGAAAACCCGCCCGATGGTTTTCTGTACAGTTCCGACCTCGCGCAATATGATGTAAAGCGGACCCCTTTTGCTCTGCTGGCGCCAACCGTTGAAGCGGCTGAGGCGGCTCTCTCCCCCTTCGGCGCTACCCTTGCCGGTATCATCGTAACCTTCGGCAACGAGCTGAGTTGGCGACAGCGTGCGCCACACCTTTTTCATCTTACCGTGCCTCGCGAGCTTGAACCACACCTGGTTCCGTTGCTTCACTCACATCTGACCCTGCTGGAAAAGTGGCGGAACTCGGAAGATGAAAAAAGAGCGCTGGGAGTTGAGCTGAATTGCGCTCTCGACGACGGTCGGCGAAATGGTTCGGAATTTGCTCGGGTCAAGGAGAGTCTGCTGGAGGAGTTGTCCCTGCGCAAAAGCGCCGAGGAGAGCCTGTCCTACTCCAACATGGTCACCACTGCTGAACTGGAGCAGAGACGCAGCGAAGCGGAGGATACCCATAAAAAGCTGTTGCAGCTCTCAAGCGCGGTGGAAAACAGCCCCACGGTGATAGCCATCACCGATCTTGCCGGCAGAATAGAGTATGTTAATCCTAAGTTTACGGAAATTACCGGCTACCTCCCCGAGGAAGTCATGGGAAAAAATCCGAGAATTCTCAAAACCGGTAATTTGTCCAAAGAGCTGTACCGGGAGTTGTGGCGGACCATCCTCTCGGGGCGGGAATGGCGGGGAGATTTCTGTAACCGGAAAAAAAACGGAGACACCTATTGGGAGCATGCCTCAATTTCCCCCATCAGGAATAGTCGCGGCGATATCACCCATTTTGTCGCCATCAAGGAAGATGTCACGGAGCAGAAACGGATAGCCGGCGAACTTCTGGCCGCACAGGAAGCCGCCGATGCGGCCAACCGCTCTAAATCCGAGTTTCTGGCAAATATGAGCCACGAGATTCGTACGCCCATGAACGCGATCATCGGCATAACGTACCTGCTGGAACAGTCACATCCGGCGGGAGACGCCGGCGTACTGATTCGCAAGATGGGTGGCGCCGGACGTTCCCTTTTGGCGCTGATTAACAATATCCTCGACTTTTCCAAGATCGAGGCGGGACGGGTGGAGATTGAACATCTCCCCTTCCGCTTGAGCAGTGTGCTCGATAATCTTGCCACCATCATGTCGGTCAATGTGGTAAATAAAAATATCGAGGTGATTATTACGCCACCCGGGAGCCCCATTGACCGCTTGTCCGGTGATGCGCTCCGTCTGGAGCAGATCCTGATAAACCTTTCGGGCAATGCCATGAAGTTCACCAGCCAGGGTCATGTTGATGTAAACATCCAGGTAATCGCCCAATCGGAACAACAGGTAACATTACGCTTTGCCGTGCGTGACACCGGTATCGGCATTTCTCCCGAAAAACAGGGGATAATCTTTGAATCCTTCTCGCAGGTGGACGCCTCCAGGGATCACCGCCTGGGAGGTACGGGCTTGGGGCTCTCCATCAGCCGCCGGCTTGTGGATCTCATGGGTGGCGATATGGGGGTCATCAGTGCTTCCGGCGCCGGTAGCGAGTTTTGGTTTACTCTCTCCTTCGACCGGGATCAGGATGCAGCTCTCTCCTCGCCTGAAATGGTTGACCTGGAGCTCCTTATCGCAGCCGACAATCCGGTTGCCCGTGAAGCTCTCCGTCATTGTGCGTCAGCTTTGGGCTGGCGGGCATGCACGGTGGATTCCGGAGAAGCGGCGCTGCTGAACGTGTCGGCTCATGCCGCTGACGGGAGGAAAAAAGTCATCGTTCTCGACTGGAAAATGTCGGGCATGGATGGTCTCGCCACAGCCCGCGCCATACGGGAGGTTCAGAGCGATACCGCCCCCGCGCCGATTATCATCATGATGGTTGGTGCGTATTCACGAGGGGAACTCCTGGCGTTACCCGGCAGCAAGCTGGTGGATGACGTGTTGAGCAAGCCGGTCACCACTTCCACTCTCCACGACGCCGTAGCCAAGGCGGAAGCGGCGCGCCTTGGCTACGGCCGGGCGGAAAAAAAGCTTGGCCCGCCGGGACGGCGACTGGAAGGTTTGAGGATACTGGTGGTTGACGACAGCGACCTGAACCGGGACGTCGCCCTGCGTATCTTTACCGGCGAGGGGGGAGTCGTGACCCTTGCCGAGGATGGCCGGCAAGCGGTGGATTGGCTTCAGGCCAATTCGGGCGAGATCGATATTGTCCTGATGGATGTCCGGATGCCGGTGATGGACGGCTATGAGGCGACCCGGCTGATTCACTCCATACCTGAACTGGCTTATCTTCCCGTCATTGCGCTTACCGCCGGAGCCTTCAAGGCGCAGGAACAAAGCGCCGGGGCTGCCGGCATGACCGGTTTCATCTCCAAGCCTTTCAATGTGGATGCCGCCGTTGCGCTGATCCTCAAGCATGCGGGTCGCGGGGAATCTCCGGCGTGGGTGGCTCCTCCCGCTTCGCTGATGGTGTCCGCTCATCAGGATCTCCCTGGTCTGGATCTGGAGCGCGGTCTCGCGATCTGGAATGATCCGGATGTTTACAAACAATATTTGCGCAAATTCGCACGCGATTATGAGAATTCCGTTCAAGCGATCGCCCGGTGCGAACCAAGCGCCGCATCGAGCCTCGCCCATAAGCTGGCGGGGGCGGCGGGGAGTCTGGCGCTTACCCAGGTTACGGCCTTGGCCAAGGAAGCGGATCGTGTCCTGAGCGCCGGAGAAGAGCCCCAGGGCGCTTTAGCCAAATTACAAGCGGGGCTGGACCGTGCGTTGGTGTCCATCAGGGTATATCTGTCAGCCGACATGATGGCCGAATTTTTCCCCACTGATCCCTACGACCCTGTTCAGGCGGCTGTTCTGCTGGCCCTGGTGCTGGAGGCGTTGGAGACCGATGACATGGGCGAAGTCAGGCCTCTACTGGCCAAGCTGCACAAAATGATCTCTCCCCTCCCTCTTGCTCCCCTCGCCAACGCCGTGGAGAATTTTGATTTTCGCGGTGGTGAAGAAGCTATCCGGCTGCTGGCCGCTGATCTCAACATTTCCTTGGGGAGCTGATCATGCAGGGTACTCTTATTCTCATAGTTGATGATGAACCACAAAACCTTGCGGCGCTGGAACAGATTCTGTCGCACCAGTATCGACTGGTCTTTGCTCGTAACGGCGCCGACGCCCTCAGGGCCGTGGATAAACATAGGCCGGCGCTCATTCTCCTTGATATTCAGATGCCTGACATGGATGGCTACGGAGTCTGCCGGGCGCTGAAAAATAATCCCCAGACCGCGGCCATTCCGGTGATCTTTGTTTCCAGCTTGTCGGAGGTGAGGGACGAGGCCGAGGGTTTTGCCGTCGGCGCGGTGGATTACATCGTCAAGCCTGTTTCACCGGCCATCGTGGTCGCCCGGATAAAAACTCACCTTTCCCTGGTGCGCGCAACTCTTCTGGAGCAGAGCTACCGCGATGCGGTGAGGATGATGGGGGTGGCAGGCCACTATAATGACATGGACACCGGCTTGCATATCTGGCGCATGGCGGCCTATGCCGGCGCCTTGGCGGCAGCCTGCGGCTGGAGCGCCGATGACTGCCTTCAGCTGGAACTTTCAGCGTCGATGCATGATACCGGTAAGATCGGTATTCCCAATGCAATCCTCCGCAAGTCCACCAAGCTTGACGCCGTTGAGTGGGAAACCATGAAAACCCACCCTCTCATTGGACACGCTATCCTTTCCAAGAGTGATGCCCCTGTTTTTCAGCTGGCGGCGGAGATCGCCCTGCGCCACCATGAGAAGTATGACGGGAGCGGTTATCCCGACGGTCTTGCCGGTGAGGCGATTCCGGAATCAGCGCGTATCGTCGCGCTGGCGGATGTTTTTGACGCCCTTTCCACGAAGCGGCCTTACAAGGAACCCTGGCCGTTACAGCGAGTCATGGCGGTAATTCAGGATAATTCCGGAACTCAATTTGATCCGCGATTGGTGGAGTTGTTTGTTTCAATTCTGCCGCGAATCATGGAAATTAAAAATAACATGGATTCCAGGGAATCGGCAATGATTCAGGATGCCGCCACAGGGTTGCTGAAGCAGTAAGAATCACCGCACCGGCATGATCACCCTCCCCGGCAGGCTCCCCCTTCTTCCGTTCGGTTCACCGTGCAAGGAAATGTTAGGAAGTTATGGTTTCTTTACCGCCGGTATAAACGTATGATGCCTCCTTATTCGATAAAAGTATGTAGTTATAGTTACCCGTTATTGCTCCGTTCTCTCTTTCCCTTGCAGCGGACGGTGACGCACTGGAGAGGTTTGATTTATTATGAGTAACGATATTCCAATCACCAAGAAGACCATCATCGGTTTGGGGCGCTTGCCGACTTCAACCGGCCACGCTCTGTTTGATCGGAGCCAGGTTAAAAAGGCGCTGACCGGTTACCGGGTGTTGATGGTTGAAGATCAGATGATCAACCAGATGGTGCTGCGGGAAATCCTGGAGCATGTGGGGGTACATGTTACCGCCGCCAACAATGGTCGGGAGGCATTGAGTGTCATGACCTGTGAAGCCGGACAGTTCGATCTGGTGCTCATGGATCTGCATATGCCGGAGTTGGACGGTTACGAGGCAACCAGGATTCTCCGGGAAGAGTGGTCGGCCGATGAGCTTCCCATAATTGCCGTGACGGCTGACGTCCTGCAGGAAGATAAACAGCACTGTCTGCGGGTGGGGATGAACGATCATTTGGCTAAACCGGTGGAGCAGGATCAGCTTTACGGTTGCCTGCTCAAGTGGCTGAAGGGGGGCGCTTGCTGCTCCGGTTATCAGTAATGGCAGGTTTGAAGAAACTTTTGGTTTCGCTCAAAAACGGTTTTGTCGCACGGGGAATCAAGGAAAAACTGATCACCGTTTTCGTGATTATCAAGGTCTTGCCGTTAATCCTCCTGGCCTGGACAGCCTGGAACCAGGTCCGGCAGCTGGGCTTCGCCGTGGAGAAGCTGTCGGTGGCGATGATGGCCACCACGGAGAAAAAAATAGCGGAGATCGGCGATCTGGCCGTAAAAAACTCCGTCACTGCTTTGGATCGGCGCTCCCGTGAGGCCATCGAGCAGTTAACCACCAACACGGCTCGCGATGTGGCGAGTTTCCTCTACGATTGTGACCGGGATATCAGCTATGCCTCGACCTTGTCCCCCGGTGAGAACGAATACCGGACGTTTCTGGCGAAACATTTTCGTCCGGTCATTGAGCATGAGCCCTACCGGCTTGATCCTCGGGGGGAGAAGTGGATACCGGTCAGGTCGCAACGACCTGATGAGTCCGAGGTAACATCCAGCGTAAAGGCCAACGAAAAGGGGTGGCACTACCGGTCGGCGGAAACGGTGGGGAAGAGGGTTCAGCTCCCCCTCTTTCTGGAGATGACCTTCGTCGATCTTAACGGCAACGAAAAAGTCAAGGTAACCACGTCGAAACTCCTTCCCCCGGAACTGCGCAACGTCTCGTTGAAGAAGAACACCTATTGCCGGGCGGAGAGCTACTTCCGCGATCTGCAACGTCTCAAACCGGGAGAAATTGCGGTGTCGGAGGTCATAGGCCCTTATGTGGGAACAGTGCTCATCGGTCCCTACACCCCCCAACGAGCCAAGGAAAAAGGGGTCACGTATGCCCCGGAACAGGCCGGATACGCGGGGAAAGAAAATCCGGTGGGGAAACGGTTCAAGGGGCTGATCCGATGGGGAACCCCGGTGGTGAAGGGGGGGAAGATCGTGGGTTATGTGACCCTGGCCCTGGATCATCGGCACCTCAAGGAGTTTACCGACCATCTCGTCCCCACGGACGAGCGGTTTTCCGCCATTCCTGACGCCTCCAGCGGTAATTACGCCTTTATCTGGGATTACAAGGGGCGTTCCATCGTCCATCCGCGCGACCATTCCATCGTGGGATACGATCCGGCCACGGGGGAGCCGGCGGTACCCTGGCTGGACACCGATCTCTATCACGCCTGGAAAGGGAGTGGACTCCCCATGGGGACCTTCCTGGAACGGCAGCCCACGTTTCAGAACCCTTCGTTGGCCAAGAAACCGGCGCCGGAATTGACCAAGGCCGGTTTTGTGGGACTGGATGGACGGTACCTCAATTTCGCACCCCAATGCGCCGGATGGCATGATCTTACCAGCCATGGCGGTTCCGGCTCTTTTACCATCTTCTGGAGCGGACTCTGGAAGCTGACCACCGCCGCCACTATTCCCTATTACACCGGGCGTTACGGCGGCAACGCCCGGGGCTTCGGGTATGTCACCATCGGCGCCAATGTGGATGAGTTTCATCTTCCCGCAACGGAGACCGCCAAGACCATCGGTGAACTTGTCGCCGGCTTTACCTCCGATATGGGGAGCAGGCAACGGGCTCTGCGGGAGCTCATCACTGCCGGCCTTGCCGAAACCGCCACCCATCTTGCACTGTTGACCCTGGTCATGGTGGTTCTCGTCATCATTATCGCGGTCTTGCTTGCCGGGCTTCTCACCCGGCGGATCACCGCCATAATCTCCGGTATCCGGAACTTTCAGGGGGGTGATCTGGCCGCCCGACTGACGGTCACTTCACAGGACGAGATAGGGGCGCTGGCCCGGGCGTTCAACGGCATGGCGACTGCGTTGCAGCAGCGTGAAGAGGCGTTGCGCACAAGCGAAGAGAAGTACCGGCGGCTGGTGGAACAGGCCAACGAAGGGGTCCTGGCCCTGGATCAGGCCGGCGCGGTTACCTTCGCCAACCCCCGCATGGCCGAGATGCTTGGGTATGGGGTTGACGAGATCGTCGGCCTGGAGTTTGCCTTCTTCATGGTGAATCATGAAAGTGAACTGCTCCAGGAGAAGATCCAGCGGCGGCGCCAGGGGATATCCGAACAGTATGACGCGGAAATGAGTCGGAAGGATGGCGGGAAGATCCACGCCAGTATCACCGCATCCCCCATGCTGGACGATGACGGTACGTTTCTGGGGTCATTCGGGGTGATCATGGATATCACCGACCGGAAGCAGGCGGAAGCTGACTTGATTCAGGCGAAAGAGGCCGCCGAGATCGCCAACAACGCCAAGAGCCAATTCCTGGCTAACATGAGCCACGAACTCCGAACCCCCATGAACGGCGTCCTGGGGATGATACAGTTGACCCAGTATGGCGAGCTTGACGATAAACAACGGAAATATCTTGATCTGGCCTACAGCTCGGGGCGCTCTCTGGTGCGAATCATCAACGATATCCTCGATCTGACAAAAGTAGAAGGGCAGAAGCTTACCCTGATGAACGAGCCGTTCTCCCTGCGGGAGTGTCTCGGCGACACGGTGGGGATACTGACCCCGGAAGCGGTCCGGAAGGGGCTCCGGTTGGTCGCCATGGTGGCGGACGATCTGCCGGAAATCGTGGAGGGAGATAAGCTCCGGCTTCAGCAGATACTCACCAACCTGGTGGGGAATGCCGTCAAGTTCACCGAAGAGGGGGAAGTGATGGTGGAGGCGGTAGCGGCCCCTGGTGGTATTACCATCAGGGTGACGGATACCGGCATCGGTATCCCCGGCGATAAACAAGATCTCCTCTTCAAGCCGTTCAGTCAGGTTGACGAATCCAACACCCGACAGTACGGTGGAACCGGACTGGGACTGGCCATCTGCCGGGAGATTGTGGCTCTCATGGGCGGGACCATCGGAGTGACAACTGTTCATGGGCGCGGTAGCACCTTCTCTTTCACCCTCCCACTGGAAGCTGTTACTGTCCCGCGCCCACTGCCGGAGGAGATGGATCAATAAGGTTGAAAAGATCCTTAAGCTCCTGCCTGTCATGCCGATAAGGTAATTAAAGGTAGTTATCAGTATGACCCGGAGGTTTCATCATGTCGGTATCAGGCGTATCATCCAGCACAGCGGCCTCAGCATATATTCCACCGGCAGCGCAGCAAAAAACCGCTCCGCTTCCCCCCAAGGCTCAAGGAGCGGACTCGGTTTCTTTATCCCCCCAGGCCCAGAAGCTGGCAACCGATGGCGACACCGCCGCGCAGGAGACCCAAGAGAGCTCGATCCAGAAGGCTTCCGAGAAGGTGTCCGGGATATCCTGATCACCGAAACGGCGCCGGATCCGTTGATAAAAAAGGCTGGACGGTACATGACCGTTCAGCCTTTCTCGTTCCGGCATGTCGACTACCACTCCCCCCTTGATTTCGTTTGCCTTCTCTTCTCTCCTTTTGCTATAACAACTCTATCGAATAACCGTACTGTCAAGGAGGAAGTTCCATGTTCGGATTCAGCACCCCCGCCATCGTCCTCATCGGCGTGATCGCTCTCGTCATCTTCGGACCGGGCAAGTTGCCGGAACTCGGCTCGGCCCTGGGTAAGGCTATTCACGGCTTCCGCAAGGGATCGGATCAGCAGCCGGAGCTTGCCGACAAGGAAAAAGAGCAGAAAAAAAGCGAAGCATAATCCCATGAAACTCATGGATGCCCATGGGCGGACTATCTCTTATCTCCGTCTCTCCGTCACCGACCGGTGCAATCTCCGCTGCTCTTACTGCATGCCTGAAGCCGGGATTGCCAAGTCCCCCCATGCCGATATTCTTCGTTTTGAAGAGCTGGAGCAGATCGCGGAAATCGCCGTCTCCCTGGGGATCGAAAAGGTCCGGATCACGGGAGGCGAGCCGCTGGTCAGGAAGGGGATCGTTCCGTTTCTCGGGCGGATCTCCGCCATTCACGGCCTTAACCACCTGGTCCTCACCACCAACGGTATTCGCTTGGCGGAGCTGGCCGCCGACCTGGCTGATGCCGGGGTGCAACGGCTGAACGTGAGTCTGGACTCTCTCCGCCCCGATACCTTCCGAGCCATCACCCGGGGGGGGGAGCTGGCCGCGGTGCTGCGGGGGGTGGACGCAGCCGTGGCGGTCGGGCTTCCCCATCCCAAGCTCAACATGGTGGTGATGAAGGGGGTAAACGACGGTGAGATCGTTGATTTTGCCCTCCTGGCCCGGGAGCGTGGTTGCACCGTCCGGTTCATTGAGTACATGCCGGCCGGCCGGGTGGAGGGGTGGCGGGAGCGGTTTCTGCCGGGAGAGGAGATCTATCATCGCATCGCCTCGCGTTTTGATCTTCTCCCTTCCGGTGATGGCGGGACCGCCGGCCCGGCCAAGGGGTACCGCTTTTGCGACGCCCCCGGAGGCATCGGGATCATCTCCGCCGTTTCCGGGCACTTCTGCGCCGGTTGCAACCGGATCAGGGTTACGGCCCGGGGGATTGCCCGGAGCTGCCTCTTCGCCGACGATGCTCTTGACCTGAAGCCGCTGTTGCGGGAAGGGAACCGGGACGATGTTGCCGCGGCTCTCCGGCGGTTCGTTCTGACCAAGCCGGGTCATCACCGGATGACCCCTGGCGAGGCCCATCACACCCCCTTCACCATGGCGGGGATCGGAGGATAGCGTATGTCGGCCCAGGTTGTCGCCGTCTGTATCAGCGAAAAGAAGGGAGAGCGGAAAACTCCGGTCCCCTCCGTGGAACTCCGGGAGGAGCACGGCATCGTGGGTGATGCTCATGCCGGAACATGGCATCGTCAGGTGAGCCTTTTGGCCCATGAGAGCATCGAGAAGATGCAGGCGTTGGGGCTGGAGGTGGATTCGGGGGATTTCGCGGAAAACATCACCACCAGCGGCATACGGCTCTTTACCCTCCCGGTGGGGGCCCGGCTGACGGTGGGGGAGACGCTTCTGGAGGTGACCCAGATCGGCAAGGAGTGTCATACCCGCTGCGCCATCTTTTATCAGGCAGGCGACTGCGTCATGCCCAAGGAAGGGATCTTCGCCCGGGTGCTCAAAGGGGGGACGATCAAGCCGGGGGATGAGTTGACCCTCCTCGGGTGAGCTCATTACGGCGCAGGAGAGAAGAATTCACCAAAATGCCGTTGCCGGTCGTAGGGGCGAAGCAAGGTTCATCTGTTTCGCCCGTTTTTGATCGTCGAGTTGAAAGGGGTATTCATGACAAAGCTGGGAAGAAATGACACCTGCCACTGCGGGAGCGGGAAGAAATACAAAAAATGTTGCAGTGAGGTCGATGAGCTCCGGGAACGGGCCCAACGCCAGGAGGAGCAGCTGCGAGTTCGCGATGAGAAGCAACGAATACGTGACTCATGGGAAAAGCGCACTTCTTCTTGCAGCTATCAGAAGGGGAGTGAAGACGATCCTTTCCGTGATGAGGATGATGATGCCGCGGAGGATTTTTTATGGCAATTGAGAGACCTCGATTTCTTCGGGAAGTTGAGTCGGTTGCAACTTCTGCTGGACGAAAAATCGTCCCTGCTGCCGGGAGTCGTCTTTTCCGCTTTTGATTTGTTGCGGCGGGAAGCGGCCACTAGCGACCAACGACGTCAGGTCAGCCGCTGCTTTCAGCGGTTACGGGAAGAATATCCGGATCTCTATCTTGAGAACTCTATTATCTATGCCGGTTGGCGCATCATCATGGGCTTAACGGATGGAATTACCGATGAAATTTCATCTATTTTCCGGGACGCAGCCCTGCAGGCGGAGAGCGATCTCGACACTTTTTCCCAACTGTCGGAGCTCTTGGCCTATCACAACCGGATGGACGAGCTTCTCCAAGGGATGAATCTTGCCTGGCCCAGGTTGCGCCTGGCGGAAGAGAATCTGCTCTGGGGCTATGATGATTTCGTGTTTATGTTGGGCGATTTCGAGACGTATGCCTGGCTGGAGCGGGGAGACGAAGCTGATTTTGACACACTGGTCCGACTGATGAACCCTTTCTTTCCCGAGCTCGACCTGCCGGATTTCCGGAAATATCTGGGACGGATATCCGGTGAGATTGTCACGGAGTGGTCACCGGAAGAGTTGTCGTGGGGTGGGAAGAGCCTCAACATCGTCGGCCTGTTTTCCCAGGAGTTCCTCGGATATCTGCGGTACGCCGAAGGGGTGCCTTTCAGCAGGGGGAGTCTTGCCGCGGACAAGATCTGTGAATATCTCCGGCAGCGCCATGACGGTGAGCTGAATCACCGCGGTGCGAAAAAACCGCCGAAACCGTTGCACCAGCTTTGTCCCGATGTCGTCACCCTGGAGGAGTATCTTTCTCGAAATGTCGGATTCATTACCAAGCATGGTTATATTGTCGGGGCCATCCTGGAACTGATCCCAGCCTGGCTGAGATTCCTGGAGTCCCGAAAATTGTTGGACACTGCTCTGAGGGAGAGAATTATTGCCGGACTGCGCCCGATTTTGGAAAAATGGTGTGGCGTGCTGGAAGAAATTACGTCCGACCGGATACTTGTCGCCGGGATTGCACGGGCCTGGGCGGAATGATCGAGAGAGTATCCCGACAAAAACAGCCCGGAATTCAGGGTGCTTGAAGGTCTGTTCAAACGGGTTCAAGACGAATATCGGAGTACTTACGGCTAACAACGAGGAAGGGGAGAAGTATACCCGTTTAAACCAAAACTTTCTGTTTTTTACTGTTCTGATTGGTTGAAAAGCAGGTTTGCCCGATCAAGCCGATGCTTGTGACGTCGGCGAGGAGCGAGCCTATGGTTTCAATGGTTTTGCGGAAAGGAGTATTTTTTACATACTGCCATCTGGCATCACTTACGGATGATTCCGGTTGCCGCAAATTGAAGAGCACCGGCATCTCCAACTTGTCGAGACTCGCAGCATGGACTCTGAACCAGGCGTCTCCGGACGGGATGACGTCCGTCAGGTATTCAACCATGACCTGCCCATTATCGAAAATGGTAGTGGTTAATTTTCTGCCCGCATCGAAGTTCCCAATGGTTGCATCGGAGGGATCGAGGGTCAGGCTGAAAGCGCCGGTAAAAGCCGGCAAAGGGTAAAGGGGGATCGAGGGTCAGGCTTTGGTCTAGGTGTTTTGGAGGAGCAATTTTTTCAACGTTCCAAGAAACGTTGCAAACTCTTGATCGCTAACGGCACGCAGACTTATGATCTTGGCTGCGGCGCTGAGGGTCGAAATATCTCTTCCGGAAAAACGACTCAACGCAGTAAGCGTCGCGCTTCCTGTCTCAAGAATCAACCATGCGGCGACTCCACGTGCTTCGGAAAACAGGCGATATTTACCGGAGGATGCCAAGTCCGTTCTTGTTATTCCGTACTGTAGGCAGACGTAGTGGAGTATGGTGTCAAGAGTGATTCGTGGTGTCGAGAGTGCCTCTACATTGGTGAGGACATTATCGATAAACGTATCATCTCCGAGAACGCGACTATCGTTAACGCTGCCGCAATGAAAGGCATGGTCATGCCCTTCTTCTCTCTCCAGAGCGATGAAGTCCGTATATGCGGCACGGGCGTCCTTTCTGTCCGAAGCAAAGAGTGACAATACCCAGTCGGTGGTGATCCAAGGAATCTCCTCCATGCCAAGATAGGCGCGGAGACTGCTCCACTGGTACTCTTCAGGTGATTGAACCAAGTGTGCCCGCACCGGATTGAGGTGGATATAGCGTGTCAAATCAGATAGGTATGTGTCGGCATTGACCAGTACCGCTTTGAAGCGCCCCTGAAAAAGATGGCCACTCCGTTTATACCGCCAGTTGATCCATTGTGTGTACCGGAAGGAAATTTTCTGCATGATCCG
>CAIYUY010000088.1 GCA_903929485.1 uncultured Desulfuromonadales bacterium | reverse complement strand
GGCAGCCAGGACGAGGGCGCCAAAGAGAATAACCAGGTGCTGCTCGATTTCCTCTCTGACTATGCCGGACGGAATATGAGTCACTGGCGACAAGCTGAAACCCGGCTTATCGCCATCAACGAGGGGCGTCTGGTTGACTTCCTGGCGGCGAATGACCGGGAGTTCCTGGCGCTCAAGGCATTGGTGCAGCGTGGTTTCGCCACGGGTGGAGTAGAAGCAGGAGTTGCTGTCGTCAATCTGAACCTGCGCAGCATTGTCGCCGAAGCCCAGGACGGCTCAATCCTTGAGCGTACGCTGGGCAGGCTTACTGCTCCGGAGTTCTGGGCGGATTGCGAGCAGTGTGACCTGAAAGAGCGCTGTTACGCCCTCCATAATGCCCGGAGCTTTCAGGATGAAACTGCCGGTCCACGTCTGACGGAACGACTGAAGATGCTGTACACCATGACACACCTGCGGGGTCGACTGCATATCACCATGCGTGACTTGCGGTCTGCTCTCTCCTATATGCTGACCAGCAACCGTGACTGCGCGGAAATTCATGCCCTCTACGAAGCCGGACATCACCTCCAGATCGCCAAAGGCTTCTACTTCAATAGCTGGATGGGAGGCGGAGGGTCAACCCCGGATCGGTTGATTACTCTTCTGGCCGAGATCGATGTGGGCCGGCAGGAAAATCCTCGGTTCGATCGCGGACTGGATTTCGTGCAACCGGATGATCGCGCCCTGTTCCGCTTCCAGCGCCGGGGGCGCTTCGACCATGACGTCGTACAACGGCTCTTTAACGATCTGCCGCGAAGTGTGTCCGATGCTTCGGTGCGCACCCGCACGCAGCTTCATCGAGAGTATGTGACGCTGGTACGGCGTAAACAGTTTTTTGAACGCCGCGACAACAGTTGGGAAAAGATGCTTCCCTATCGATCGGCAAAGCAGTTGGTTGATATCGTTACCGGAAGCGGGACGCCGGCTGACCTTGTGCCGAAGTTGCTTCATGCCATCAACCGGGGTGAGGGGTTGCAAAGACCGGAGCGTCTTGGCGGTAATCTGGCGCTGCAACTGCGGCATGTGGAACAGGGAACGGTCAGAAGCTACCGCCTTTTCCCTCTTTCCGGTTTTTTCTTGCAGGTTCAGGATTACGCGGCATCAGCCCGATTCGTGGAACATTTGCCCACCGGGTTGTTGCTCCGCTACCAGGGGACAGGCAACGGCGCCATCTCCAGCGAGCTGATTATTAATTTGGATGTGTTTGAAATGCTGGTTCGTCTGAATGAAGGGTATCGGCCCAGCGTGGAAGAGATGCAAGGGTTCTACCTCTGTCTCGGCGTCTTCAAAAACAGTTTGAATGCGCAGCCGTACCGGGAAATACTCCTCACCACCACCGGTCATGATTACTATCGAATCGCCCGGCATGACGATGGCCGCATCGAAATGCGCTTGATGCAGGAGGTGGTGTAATGGCTCTGCAGAAACGAGATCGTGAATTTCGTCTTCCAAAAATCAGTTACCTGGATTTCAAATATATTGAAATGGATCGGGTGCTGACCGGTCTGTTTGAGCGCTTGGAACACAGTGGGCTCCCCAGCGTTTTCCGCGACAAACGGGAGTTAACGGTCGAAAAGTTCGTAGATGACATCATTGAGGCGCAACAAAAATTTATCGGTTTTGCGGCCCATCGCGACCTGGTGTCTCGCTGGGTCGAAACCCATCTCATGGACATCGTTAATCGCGGTAAGCGTAATGCCAAAGTTGCCGGCCCCCGACCGTTACATGGTTATACCTATCGTTTCCGTAACCCGAAGCATTCACGGGATTACGGCGCGGCGCAGCATCTTTATCAGATGCTCCACCATGCCCGCCGGCAGTCCGGTCATCACGCCATTGAACACCTGAAGGCGTTTTTCTTCGATGGTTTCAACAAGGTCACTCGCGAACTGGACGAGAGCGCTGTGACGGATATCGAAACCGCGACCCTCTTGCACTTTTTATCGCAACGCAAGGATGCCGCGGATACCCGCTCCGGCAGTGAGCGGTTCCCGCCACTTTGTATCGGTTCGGCGGATCTCCTGGCCGAGGATGTTCAGCGCCTGCTATTTTATAAACCGTACATGCCCCGGTCGGTCATGGTGGAGTACCTCAAGCTGCTGCTCTCGTTTCATTTGGCTCTGTACCATCTACGCTTGGTCAAGCTGCTGCCCATATGGCAGCGCCGGCAGAGTGGCGACCCACTTTGTCTTGACGCGACCTGCCCCATGAAGCCCCGTGAGATCTGTGCGCCACAGGGGGACTGTCCGTATCAGATCGGCTTGTTCGTGGACTTGACGGGGAAAGTCGGTTCAGCGCCGGCTCTTCTTGCCGAGCAGAGCGCCGACGGGTACTTCCGCCGGATTCCTTCCTTTATTCGGGCCTACTTTACCGCCCGAAAGCTTGATGAGTTCTCCGAGCATCTGGTGCGACGGGGTAAAGTCATCCGTCCCCTGCATCAGCCCCTTTCCGTGGGAGAATTATTCGGCTTGCAGGGTGAGCAGTTCACCGAAGAACGCGAAAAATTTTTCGGAGAGAGGCTCTCGGGCATGCTGGAGTCGTTGGCGGATGATGCCGCGGGGCTGGACGCTGAGATTAATGCGCTGACGAAGATGGGGCTTCCGGATTTCGAGACCTACATCGAGATCCTTGTCTCGTTGCGTGGCGCCTTCCACCGACAATATATCGTGCAATCCTTTGACGCCACGATGCAGAAAAACCGCCCCGGAGCTTTATTGGCGCAACAACGCGCAAAGAATGCACCCCGGCGGTTTGTGCTGGACAGTCGTCTCCTGGAAGTGCTCCTGCAGATTGCCGTGCTGCGGCCGGGAGGCGATCAGAGCTATCACACCGGAGAGATGCGGATCGATGACCTTCTGACCTTTTTACGGGAACGATATGGTCTCTACATCGACCAGCTCCCCTCAGGCGAAGGGTTCGGTATCCCCTCCATTGATGACCGGAAAGCCCTGCGCACGAATGTTCAGGCCTTTACCGGGCGACTACGCGAGATAGGCTTCTATCGTGACCTCTCGGACGCCTATGTAACGCAAACGGTGATCCCTCGCTATCGCATTGCAGAATCAAGAGAAGGAGCACCGGCATGACCCAGGGGCTGCTGAAGATAACCCATCAGGAATTGAACGCCGCGCTGGAAAAAATTCTTCTGCCCCGGCTGG
>CAIYUY010000087.1 GCA_903929485.1 uncultured Desulfuromonadales bacterium | reverse complement strand
CATACACATCATGATGCACCTCCTTGGAAATGAACGACCATACCAGAGAGGTGCGACAGTTTTGTCAGGAGGAAGTAATGGTGAACTGACACGGCAATGTCGGCCGGGAATAAAAGATGAGTTGAGCGTAGCTAATCGCTGCCCGATGCGCCATGAAGGATGACCTCATGCAAGTCCAGTTGTCTGATTGAGTTAGGGCCTGCCGGCTATTCTATTGCCTGATGAAGCTGTTGAAGCTCCTCATTGCACCAAGCCAGAAATGAATCGAAGCAGATGGCCGACCAGACCTCTTCCCTGGTGGAGAAGTAGCGCAATTCCTCCTGGCGCAGTGCCAAGCTAGTCCACCCCTTGGACGTAAAATGTTCCGCTCCGTAGAAATGAGCGATTTCTTCTCGCTCGACATCTTTGCGGACAATTACGACGGAAATCCAGGGGCCTCTGGATGCGGTAAACTCTAGGGCAAACTTCAGGGTTGGCGTTAACCTCTCAAAACCGAACTCGATGCTCCGTTTCCGGCAGCGCAGCAGCCGTGGCAGGAAAAGAAATCGCGGACGGTTCGCCCTGAGCCAGTTGAGAAACAGGTGATTCCGTTTCGGACACTTTCTCGACATGACCTTTCCTCCTCTTTCGATAACCGGCACTCGACACCTTCCATCACGGCGCGGTTAAGCTATGGCTCCATCGATGAAGATGGCGATGTCGGTCGTCTCCCCGCCGATATCCACCAGGGCGACACCCAACTCCTTTTCTTCGTCGGAAAGAACAGCTTCCCAGGCGGCAAACTGTTCCGGAACAGTGCCGGCCACATCCGGATTGGCCCGGTTATTCCAGAAAAAACGGATTGCACTCAGCGCAGCGGTAGTGAGCGTCATTTTCGATATTCGACCTGATATTCCAGGCATTCCAGAAACTCCAGTGCCGCGTTAATGACATCGTTGTCCATGCACCGGTCGACATAAATCCGTACTGTTTATCGCTTTGGAAAACAGACCATTCTCCCGCGAGGGTAGAAATCGTAGGCATGGGATTTCAGCTTCATCTGCGTATCATTGACAGGTTTCAGCTTTTCCCAGAAATCGTAATGTTCGCCATACTGGAGCGCGTCGCCATACTCTTCCGCCTCCTGTAGATATACTCCATCACCGACGATAACGTCATCTATAGACCAGAAGATGCCTACCTTGATGTTGGGATAGCTCCCATCTGCCATCAACCTGAATTCACGTGGGTTGTTTACTCTCATGACCAATCACCCCTTTTCCTATATCGATGCTATTCGAGCCTCACCGCATCCTACAGGTTCCGAAAATTCAAGCCAGGTAGACTTCCAGTGCGCATGGGTTCATCATGCGCACCGGCTTGATTTGGTGCATCACCGGTTTGCGTCGGCAGTCATTTCAGTTTCCGCGTGCGCAACAAGAAGACGTTGCGCACCCTACGAAATCCCGATCATGCATACCGATGCATTCCGATATCTAAACCGATTCCGACCATATGGAGGATGTCCTCTAAATGGTCTACCGGTTCTCGACAGTTTCCGTGTGCGCAACATAAAGCCGTAGCAAATTCCCGATTCCGTAGGGTGTGCACGGGTTCATCGTGCGCACCGGATTAATGCATCATACCGCCCTACCCGCCATCATTCCCCACCGAACCCCGCCTCAAAGATCATCCCACCCCCACTCCCCCAATCGGGCGGATAGATGCCGTTGCGCTGATACCGGTGGATGCTGGAATACTCCCATTCCTGCGGTGTCTTCGCGTAACCGTGCTTGACCGGGTTGAAATGGATATAATCCGCATGCTTTTCAAAATCGTGGTCATCGCGAATCCGGTGTTCCCAGTAGCGACGTTGCCAGAAGGTCAGTTCCCGTCGCGACCTCTTGGAGGCGGTCATCGTTTCCGGGGTAAAATAGTTTTCCTTCAACGCTCCGCTGGTTCGCCGCTTGATCAAATTCCAGCGAGTCGAAAAATCGGCATCCCCATCCGGCAGGGTCAAAATGCAGTGAAGATGATCCGGCAGCAGCACCCAGGCATCGATAGAGAACGGTCGGGTAGCGCGGGTTAGTTCGATTGCGTCATGCAGCGCCGATCGAACCGGTTCATTGCACAGGACAGGCCGACGGTCATAGGTCACCACCGTGAAAAACCACGTTGCGCCGGGAGTAGAATCTCGTCGATATCGTGACATCAATTCCGTACCGATTTATGGTTGTCAAATCGTAGGGTGTGCACGGGTTCATCGTGCGCACCGGATTATTGTGGTGCGACATCGATTGTATGGTTTCCGCGTGCGCAACAAGAAACCGTTGCGCACCCTACGGCTTTGATGCAGATGTAGATTTGATGTAGGGGCTATCTGCTGATGGGGGTTGGCTGGAGTTGGTTGAATTACGGTTGGTTCGATCCTCAAGCTTCTTGAGTCGTTGCTCCAAGCTCTGAATATAGATCTTGACCGAAGCGTGGAGCAGTTCCCACTCTTCTTTTGAAAATGGATAGTGCCATTGGTTTTCGGTGGATTCCGACATTTCTTATCGCCTCCCAAACTACATTAAGGGAACGGCGTGGAAATGTCCAGCAAAAAATTCAGGGAGTCGGTGGCGCCCCCCCCCCTGTGATCGCTTACAAAACTACGGCGGCTGATGTACTCATCTCTTCCCCACTTGGTTTTAGCTTTTCACGGTTGTGATAAATCGGTTGCGGACGAAATCATCTCCTCGGGAACCCATTAACTCCACCATAAAGCCTTTCTCAACCCCAATCCTCTCCAAATCTCCTCCACAGAAACTCCCATCAAAGGGTGCAGCTTGAGCCTGGCTGCCGATTCTTTGAGTATCCGGGACATCATCGCTGCCGCTTCTGAATTATACTGTGCGATAAATTCTCGCAAGCGGATCATATCCGCCAGCGCTCTGGGTGTATAGATCAGACGTGGCATTTCGGCGGCTCGGCCTCTTCATTCGCCCCCCAGGTATCCAGCCAGGAGTTCATCTCCTCTTCACTAACGTGCATTCCTGTCTGAACGTACTCATCCCAACTGGTTTGAGTTTCATTACGCAACAGATCGGCTGCCTTCTCGCGTTCAACATACTGTCGTAACGCCCCTTTCATTATCCATTGAGGCTTACGCTGTTTGGATGCTGCAAGATTAGCGATCTGCCTCTGCTCCGCGATGCTGAGGCGAATTGCCGCAAATTTTCCCCGTGGCGCCAACGCAGTCCGAGCCATTGATAACCTCCTTATCCTTTTTTTCATCATGCAATAGTATCATGGATAGGAGCGGAATTCCAACAGTGAACCAACACCTAACGCCCCCGAACGGACCAACCGTTGGGGGCGTAGCTGTAACCTCACTCCTGATTCCCTACTTGATGGTCAGCCTGTCCGCCACTATAGGAAGGTCAGGACCCCGATTCTATCTACAGAAACGGCGCCAAAGGTGTCACTCTGCGCACCATGTCCGGTTTCGACTACCTGAAACAGTCCGGTGTCCCCATGAGCGTCACCATGCAGCGTCTCCACCGTCTCGAACGGTTGGAGCAAGGTGTCGCCTACATGGCCCGTTCGATACCGGCGGTGGCTCAGCTACTGGCGAAACGGGGGAATCGGGACGAACTGTTCAGCCCGGAGATGCTTCCGGCCATGAAAGAGATCATCACAGCGGGAGTAACACCCTGCTGACGTCTTCAGGCGGATGTAACAATCCAGTCTGGATAGAGGCGACCTTCGGGTCGCCTTTTTTTCGTGCATCATTGCGCGGGAACTGTGAGACGAAAAATAATGAATTTGATGTTCACAATTTCCATGTAGACTGCCATGGTGCTGGCAGTTGGTGGTGGCATAGAGAACGCGTATGGCGGTAGTTTTTCATATGAGCCCGCTCGTCGCCACAGAGAGGGGAATAACGCGAAAGAGTGAGGTAGCAGACCATGGGTCACCCATTGGCGGATCTGATAACCTATTTTGTCGCCTACAAGTTTTTTAGCCGCGGCAAAAAAGCACCAACGTGCTGCGGAACGTGGCGACAGAGTCCTTTACGTGCTGTACCTTTCACCGGAAAGAGCGACCTGAAGATTGATCTCAAGTCTTCATTGTCCACATAACCTGGTAGATGAATGTGTGGATTTACGATAGCGTTCCTGGCAGAGGAGTGTCCAAATGGATAAAATATCAATTAACTATTCAAGTTGCAGTTACGGATGGATTAATTTCTCCGTATCATTTGCCGACAAGGAATTCGGCGTTAGTGCTACTCATTGGCAAGATCCTTTCAAGAACATGATGATATGGCTTGAACGGATTATACGTGGCGAAAATGGCTGCGTTTGGGAGATTGATCAAGAGGGGAGCGCCATATCGTTTGAAGCTTCGGTATCCGGGAACGACACGAATCTCTCCATTTGGTATTCGTATCCAAGAGAGAAAATAGTCGAGGGCTTTATAACTACAAGAAATGCGGTTGAAATCTTTTACACGGCATTCAGAACATTTTCCGAGTCGCCTTTATATATTCCTGTAGAATGGGAATACGTAACCATAGGGGAAAAGGTCATCAATCAACTACCCGGTCTGTCGAAAGAAGATGTGGTTATTGCTTTAGCGAATATGACAGGTGAAGATCTGGCAGAATTTATCTGGGCTACTGATCCTACGTACTTGATCGACTACACGAGAACAGTCGATCCGGGTGAAAAAGTGAAAAAATTTTTATCACTTATCCTCAACGATAAGGAAAGCGAAGCGGAAGATGTGATTAAAACTCCTGATTACATAAGCATACCGGATGGTTATGACTCTTGGTCTCTTGAGAATAAATGTCAATGGATCACTGAGCTGCTGGATGAAAAAACCGACAGCTCCTGGGATGGATACCGATTGCCGGAAATTCATTCTGAAATAATTGAGCAATGGCTGAAAACCACCCGGATTGATTGATCATCCCGGTCAAACAGAGATCAAACGACAAAAGAACGGAGTACGCCATGTTCGGTCTAGTAAAAAACGAATGCCCGGTCCAGATACATGCCGACTCTCTGGACCCTATCGCAACAGAACAGGTCAGATTGATCGCTCACCATCCGGCGCTGCACGGACTTATCTCCATCATGCCGGACGCTCATGCCGGCGCCGGATGCGTTATCGGCTTTACCGGCAAGTTTCGTCAGGCGGTCATTCCCAACATCGTCGGAGTGGATATCGGCTGCGGCGTTGCCTCGGTTCCCTTGCTTGGGGTCAAGGAGATCGACTTCCAGGGAATGGATGACTACATCCGCTCGCGTATACCCTTGGGCATGAATCAACGGGAAGATGACAGCTTCTTCAACAGGACACCCGTGGCGGAGAACCTTCGCAAAGCGGCGCGATCACTCTGCGAACATACGGAAAACGGATTCTACCAAGGAGAGAAGATCGGGAAACACCTGCCGCCACTGATTCAGCTTGGCAGCCTCGGCGGGGGTAATCATTTTATTGAAATCGGGCAGTCGGAGCATGACGGCGGTTACCGGATCATCGTCCACTCAGGATCACGTAATCTGGGGAAGCGTGTGGCCGAGCACTACCAGGAGCTTGCCGCAGGCATCACCAAGCAGATGGGAATGAACATTCCAAAGGGATTGGAATATCTCCCCTTGGCCGCCGGTGGCGAACGATACCTGCACTGGGCGAGCATCGCTCAGGCATACGCCAGATACAACCGAAGATTCATGCTGGCGACGATCCTGGAGTTTTTCGGCCTACCATTCGATGAAAAAGTGGTCATCGAAAGCGTGCACAACTACATTTCCGAGAAAGACCAGGTGATTCGCAAAGGGGCCATCTCCGCTCACGAGGGGGAACAGGTCATTATCCCGCTGAACATGGCCGACGGCGCCATCATCGGTACCGGCAGGGGGAACAGCAGCTACAACCGGTCAGCGCCCCATGGAGCCGGTCGAAAACATAGCCGCAAGGAGATGTTCCGCAAACTGGACAAGGGTGAGTATCGTCTGGAAGAGTTCAGGGATTCAATGAAGGGGATATTTTCCACCTCCATCAACCGGGAGACCTTTGATGAGAGCAAGTTCGCCTACAAAGATCCGGCGGAGATCGAGAAGTATCTGCTGGAGACGGTAACTGTTACCGACAAGCTGAGGCCGGTGTACAACCTGAAGGCGGCCGGGGAGTAACTCTGTATGGCTGAAATAGACGAAGTAACCATCCTCGAAATCATCATTTCACCGGACTATACCGTCGGTTTGTGGACGGTTGACAGTAAGGGTGACACTATGGCTACAAATCTGGACGATGATGACCTTCCTTTTGCGGCGCCCAAAGAACTCCAGGAGCGGTTTGATCAATGGGTGGACGACTACTTCAGCACACTGAACGAACATAAACTCTTCGACTGGGATGAATATGACGCTCGCGGCAGGCAACTCGCTCAAGAAATCAAGAATTTTGCCGGCAAAGATCTCCCGGTCACGTTTCGGCCATGCCGGGAGACGATAGACACCTTTGTCGGACTTCCGGATGAGGTTATTGATGTTTCTGATCCTGATTCGTCAGCCTGATAACGAAACTCCAGAGGAGAAATCTTAATGCTGATAAGCAAGAGCCCCACAATATACATACGCAGTCAGGTCAGATCACGAGTGTATAAATCTGCCCTGGGCAATGGCCGGATTAATTTCACCTGCGGGTTCTTGCTTGGGCATTGGGAGATGCCGGAGACACGCATGGAGTTCGCATTGCCGATTGAAATCATCAATCCATCGGAACTCAACTCAATTTCTGATCGACTTGATTTGTTATTTGGGGCAGCCCAGGAAGTCGCTGATTTCTGTAAGACAAAAGTTATCGGAATTTTTGCTGCGTATGAGGTGTTCTTTCATGCCGGCAAAAATCAGATCATTGGTTATCTGTGCGACTATGCCGGCGAAAGGAATCTTGGCTACTTCCTCCAGTTTCCTACTGATGGTGGAGAAACTATCTGGGGCATCGGCGTATACAACGCCATGCAGTTTCCGCATGATGCTTTCAGGTATCAGATGGATAAACGAAGAGTTTCTGACAGTCATCATCACAATCCACGGCGGGTATACAAACTTTGGACAGGGCTGTCAGCCGCACATCTAGTGGAGTTTGCCACAACCAAGAGACGTCCTGCATATATTTGGCGGCAGGAGTTTTCCTGTAAGCGCTTACAATTAATAGAGCAGACCCGGCGGCTATGGAACGAGCTTTTTCATGAACCGAATGGATGTGGCCACTTTGCCCGTATCCAGCTTTCCGGAGGAAGGGACCTCATCTCGTGCAGTTCGTTCGATGGCATCATTGACGGTCATAAAGCTAAAATTCACCTAAAGGTCATCTCTCTCAGGCTCTGGTTTGCAGCGGAAGTTTATCGCAGAGCGTTGGCGCACACCCTCGAAAGGTATCCCGGTTACGACCGGCGCCAT
>CAIYUY010000086.1 GCA_903929485.1 uncultured Desulfuromonadales bacterium | reverse complement strand
GTCATTCCCCTCTGCCATACTTCGAGGTCCTGATAGGAGTTGATAGACATCTCGCTTTTCCTCCTCGGTGAGATCATCGATTTTTCCGCTCGCCGCCCGCCGCTCACTGCTCGCCAATTTATCCGCAATCAGATAATCGAGTGAATGTCTTATCAGCGGTTGGACCAAGTCGTCAGGCGTATAGTGAGATCCGGTGGCGGACCGCTCATCTCCTTTGGCAAAGGCGAATTCAACTACAGGTAAGCGGCGAGCGGCGAGCGGTAAGCGGCTGATAACCGGCGAGCAGCGAGCGGTAAGCGGCTGAAAATCGGTGAGCAGCATGTTCTCCGCTCGTTGCTCACCACTCGCCATTCGCCGATTTTCTGCTCGCTGCTCACTGCTCACTGTTTCTTCACCGCTCGCCGCTTCTCCACTGTTCGCTGCTCGCCGCTCACCGCTCACCGTCACAAACACCGGCTCGTATTCCAGCAGCCCTTCGTAAACCGAGCCGAACTCTTCCACGTTGAGAGCGGCGTAGTTGACCCGGATCACCTGGCCGTTGGTGGGGTTCTCGTACATGTTCAAGGCCCTGAGACAATGCAGCAGGGTCTCATTATCCAGAGAGCAACGCCCCAGGGGACCAATGGCGTCGGAGCGGAACAGATCCCCGGCCAACGGGGCAATGCCGAGCTTGCCGCCGGGACCACCATCTTCAAACAGTCGAAAACAGGCAAGCAGGGCCAGCCAGTGATCATTGTGGCGCCGGTCAGCCAGGTAGCGTTTCTCCGAAAGACGGCGCAGACGCAACAGGCTGTAGTACCGGTCATAGATCTCCCGCTTGGTGGCTGACGGCGAGAGCGGGTAAACCAGGTTGCGCTCCTCAATGACCATGACGAAGAGGATGCGATAGATCAGACGGAGCAGATAATGGTAGAACTCTTGCGCGGTGAGCGGTTGAAAATCAGCGAGCGGCGAGCGGTGTGTCGTAAGTGGTGAAAGATTTTCTCCGCTCGCCGCTCGCTGCTCACTATTAGCTGCCTGCCGCTCACCGCTCACCGCTCGCCGCAGTTCCTCATTATCCGGATTGGCCAGAAAACCGTTGGCAAAGGTGCGGATGGCCATTTCCACCGCCTTACTCAGCCCCTCCCTGATACGTGCCCCGGAATCGAGAGAATCCTGATGATACCGCTCGATGATGCTGTCAGCAGAGTTTTCAAGCTGGGCCGGCAACCGGGTTACATGTAACAACCGGTAGAGTATGGCAAAATCGGCGTAGAGACCATCGGTGAAGATCCGGTCGAGGTCGAACTCCAGGTAGGTGAGCTTCACCAAGCGGGAACTATCTCTCAACAACCGCAATAGCCGACCATTGGTGACGATGCCGTAGAGCTGCTCAGTGAGGTTCAGATACTCCTGAATCATGGCGTGGGCCGACATTTTCGGCGAGCTGTGAGCGGTGTGAGGCGGCGAGCTGTGAGCGGCGAACGGAAAGCGGTTTTCACTGCTCGCCGCTCGCTGCTCGCCGCTTACTGCTTGCTCTCCGTGCTTCCTGTCCAAACCTGCCGGATCATTGCAGCCAACTATATGAATCGCGGCGCCTCCGCGATTTTTTATCCGGTGGGATATCGGATAGAGCTTACTGTTTAGCTCGATGCTCTTGGCCTCGAACTCAAGCTGATACCCCAAGAGCCCCAGCAGCGGGACGATCCAAAGGTTACGAGTCTCTGTGGTAAAACTCGGTGAATGGTGAGCGGTAAGCGGCGAGCGGTTTCCCCCGCTGGCTGCTCGCTGGTCGCTGCTCGCTATTTTCCGGTTATAGATACGCCAGTAATCCTGAGCATCCGCCCAGGCACGAGCGATCTCATCCTTGACCTTTGAAGACGACTCCAGACCGAAATCCGCAGGACGTTGGCCAGTGGCGTCATCAAGTTTATCAAGCATTTCCGGGGAAAGGATCGAACCTTCAATGCGTATAGAAGGGTAGATCATGGTTTATCACCTTTCAATAACGCAAGCATGTTGCTCCCCTTCTCCGTGAGGCGATACTGCTGCAACCGACTGTTAGGCTTATTGGGAATCGTGTATTCCAACAGGCATTTCACGCGCAGACGCGGCAAAGCTTTTCGGAGATTTCCACTCAATTGCTTATGTCCCAGGGCTGTTGCTATTTCAGCAGACGACATGGGTGCGTTCAGACAGACAGCCAAAATTGCCATCTCGACTTGTGCTTCGACTTGTGCTTTTACTTGTGCCCCGACTTGTGCCTCGTCTTGATCTGAGACAGGGATAACAGGAAACTGTGGCTCTCCATTTGGCTCTACTCTTGATTCGTCTCCCATTGAGGTCTCAGCCACTTCCAGAGCAGCCAAATGCACAGGCAGACGCACCATAAAATAACTGTGATCGTCATCAAACTCGAATTCTGCCGGAGGTGATCCATTTTTTCGCATGGCATCGATGATCTTTGGAATACCAGTACAACGCCCCTCGGTAAACTCCAATTCTTTCAAAAACTCGCCAATACGCCTGTTGCGGTAACGCCGGGGACGGGCATGACCGGCGCGAAGTTGATCCAAACGAACTGAACGATCCGGGCCTGGATAACTGAGAACAAACAACTCACTATGTTCGATACGTATTTCAATTGGTTCGCGGACATCATAACCACGATGGTAAACCGCATTGACCACCGCTTCCTCAATGGCACGATAGGGAATGTTTTGTACACGGGTCGCCTCAGCGCGGTCTTTGTGCTTAATGACGGTTTCACTGATAAAGTTACGCTTGATGTAATCTAAAGCATCGCGGATCATACGTGGGATAGGTCCCTTGAATATTTTTTCAGAGAACTTATCGCCACCCGGTCCTTGCTTGGGAAACCAGACAACATCGATTTGCATCACCGGAAAAAACCGCCAGGGATCAGGGTTGAACATCATCAAACCAACATTCAGCGGAAAAGGAGCTTCATCCGGTCCGCCTACAATACCCATCTGACGCCCAAGCTCTTCCAGTGACAGACTTGGCGCCTGTGTAGCCAGTTCACTACCGACTTGCATCAGGTATTCCTGCATCAGTTCACGGGAGAGAACATCTATCTTAGCCTGCTGATTGAACCGGTCATCGAAGGGAACCGTGGCGGCCAGCGAGATAAGCTCCGCCTCGTCGGCCCCCTTGGCTCGAATCGTACTGGAACCTTTGCGGATAAAGTACGAGAAATCTTTACTCTCCTTATTCAAGCTGAGCTTTGCCTTGTATGGGCGAGTCTGGCCACCCAATACCCAGAGCACCAGAATATGCCGCCCATCGATTTCGACAGGAACAACAATCGGATGATAATAAGGCTGAATTGCATTGAAACCGAGATTGAGGATTTCTTTCTGGATGACATCAAACTGACCGGGTTCCATACCAATTGGCGGCAACACAGGTCGACCATTTTCTTCCTTAATGCCGATTACGATGTATCCGCCACCCAGGTTATGGAAGTCGTTGGCAAAGGCACACGTAGTGTGAAGGACATCAAGCGGATTCCAGCCTTCCTTGAATTCAAGGCGCTCCCACTCCACCGGTTTACCCTTGAGAAGATCATTTATATTGATTGGCAGTGCATTATTCATAGAAGTATCCTCATTCCGGCAACAACACATATACTCCCAGCAGATCCATGGGGAGCACCGGGTAGACCACCTGAAAGCGTTTGCCGTCCATAAGCGAACTAAACCGTTCGTGGGCATCCACCAGCTTTTGCGACTGCTGTGCGGCCACGTCATCGAACTCCTTGGTAAAACTCTGGAGCAGCTTCAGTTCGTTTTCCAGAAAGCCAAGCCTGGCAGGCGCCGACAGGTCGGAACTGGCCCGAGCGGACGTCAGCAGCTCACGGGCCTCGGCATGATCGAGAAAAACCTTCTGTTGCGGCGTACCTCGCCACCCCCAGAGAATCATCTCCTCGGCCACCACCTGCTGGCTCCCCTTGCGATCCTCGATGACGTTACGGCAGCGGAACAGGAAGATCGTAGTTTTCATCGCCACCGAGCGGGTACGGATCACCGCAGTGCGGGCCGCCCGTTTGTCCACCCGGCTGACCGTGTTGGCCATGACCACCTGACAGAGCTGCTCCACGAAGCGGTGATTGCGCCCCATGTAGTGATACCCTTCAGGTGTTGGTGAGATGAAGCTGACGCTGACAGTCTCTCCGGCAGGCAGGATGCCACGCAACTGATCCGGCAGGTTGGCGGTGACAATGCGGTAGCACCCCGGCGAGCTGTGAGCGGCGAGCGGTGAAAGGCGGTGAGCGGTGAGCGGCGAGCGGCCAGCGGTTTTCACTGCTCGCTGCTCACTGCTCCCTGTTTGCTGCTCCCTGCTCGCTGCTCCCTGCTCGCCATTCTCTGCATTTTCACTGCTCGCCGCTCCCTGCTCCCTGCTTCCTGCCTTTAAAACCTGGACACCGAAGAGATTATTCAGGGCCGAGGTGACGAACTCCTCCACGGCACGGGGATCACCAATCGCCTCGTCTACCTCTTTCAAGTCGGCTTCTATTTCCTGGGCCTTGATGGCATGCTGGGCAAAGATGCTACGGGAAGCCTTCTCCCGCTCGGCGGCCTCGTCCACCTTGCGGGTGACGTTGATCTTGGCTTTTTCCGCTTCATCAAATTGACCGAAGTCGAAGGCGAGCTGGCTTTGATCACGACGCTGAGTGATCTTCCGATCGGGATTGATAAGGAGCGCCTGGGTGATGGTATCGATAATACTCTGGGAATCCGCCGGAAAGGGAACATTGATCCCGGTGGAGCGCTTGATCTCCCGCACCTTACGCAGAAGGACATCCAGCACGATGCCGTCAATGGGGTTGTCGGCGCCGTACAGCAGACAGGCCTTTACCTCAGGGGCAATCTGCCCAAAACGGTCAACACGCCCTTCTCTCTGCTCCAACCGGTTCGGATTCCAGGGAAGGTCGTAATGAAGGATGGCGGTGAACTGATCCTGCAGGTTGATCCCCTCGCTGAGGCAGTCGGTGGCCACCAGCACCCGAAGCTTTGATCTGCCCATCTCTTCAATCTTCTGTTTGCGCAGGTCATCAGGCAGTTCACTGGTGATGACCTGGATGTCGAGCTTGGGGAATTTCTTTTTCAACGCCGGGGCGAGCAACTCACCCACATAATTGGCGGTAGCAATGTAGCGGCAGAAGATAACCGGATTGAAACCCGCTGTCAGCCATTGCTGGAGGAGCTTTTCGGCAGTGAAGAGCTTTTTGTCGTGTTGAAGTCCCGACAAGCCGGAAAGCTGCTGGGCAAAGGTCCGCAGCTTCTGGCGCTGGGTGGCGCTCCAGTCATTCTGCACAATCACCTGGGTCGGTGTGTTGTCTCCCTCGAAACCGAATTCGGTGTCCCGCACCGGGTTATCGTCGGCGAAAAGCGGCGAGCAGTGAGCGGTTTTAAGGCGGCGAGCGGCTTTAAATCGGCGAGCGGTGAGCGGCGAGCCGTGAGCCGTGAGCGGTTTTAAGACGGCGAGCGGCAAGCTGCAAAAAACAGTCTCCACTCGCCATTCGCTGCATTTCCGTCGTTCTCCGCTCGCCGCTCGCCGCTCGCTATTTGCTGCATTTCCACCGCTCGCTGCTCGCTGCTCACTGATTTTCCGCTGCTCGCCGCTCGCCAATCTGGTATTCAGCATCTCCACGCCGGCAGCCGGACTGGACATGACCCCCCGCAACAACGCCAGGGCCGTCCAATATTGCACCTTGCGTGGTCCCAGTTTGGCCGGATCTACTACGATCAGCTGCCTGGCGAAAGCAAGGATCTCCTCGAAGAAAAGTCGGTACCCCACGGTGAGGGAGTAGTCAGTCTCAAAGGCGTCACGTGTGGGAAAAGGGGTATCTTCGCCCATCCACTTTTCCACGTCCCCCCGCTTACGTTGCACAAAATAACGGGACAGCTCCTGCCGTTGATTCTTGTTGGACGTGGGTAGATCCAGGGTTTCGAACTCCTGCTTGAGCAACCCGAGAAGCGAGTGGAACTCCTCCGGTTTGCCGCTGTGAGGGGTAGCGGTGAGCAGGATCATCTGCTGATTGGCTTTCTTGGCCAAGCGGCTGATTAGATGGTAGCGCTGCTGCTGGCTGGCAGATGCACCGGCGGGTCGGGCGCAGGTATGAGCCTCGTCGATGATGACCAACTCCGGGCACTGTTCGACAAAGACGTCTCGCCGGTTATCGGACTTGATGAAGTCGATGCTGATGACCTGAAAGGGGTAGTAGTCGTAAACGCTGGTATCACCCTGGATCTGCCGGTCAAGACGGGCCTGCGTGTTGGAACGAATGATGACCGCCTCCAGGTCAAGCTTATCCCGAATCTCGTGCTGCCACTGCTCGCAGAGATGCGGCAGGCAGATGACAGCAAAACGCTGAATTTTGCGCCGCTCCAGCAGCTCCTTGGCCACCAGCAGCGCCTCAATGGTCTTGCCGACACCGACGTCATCGGCCACCAGCAGTCGCACCAACTCCTGACGCAGGGCCATGATGAGCGGCACCATCTGGTAGGAACGTGGCCGGAAGGAGAGCTTGGCCAGAGAGCGGAACGGCCCGGCACCGTTGCGAAAGGCCAGACGGGCCGAATCATAGAGAAGACGGGCGGTGCTGATGTCGCCCAGATCATCTTTATCCGGGGGAAGGAAGACCGTCTCTTTCGGCTGATCAGCAAGGATTTTCAATGGCAGATAAATGCCGGCGATCTCTTCATCAGAACCGCCAAGGGGTTTGACCACCAGAAGGTCAGGATCGTTCGAGGGGAGCACGATCCAGTCGCGTCCCCGCAGGGAGACCAGTTTACCGGGTTGGTAGGTAGTATTCATTGTCAATTAAGCCCTCACAACTTGTGATATCGGCCATATCTTTTCAGCAGAACGATGACTTTGATCACATTCCCAAATCTCAACATTTACGGGTATAAGGTGAAAATAAGTCCTGATGTAATATTCACCAAGAGTTTCTTTCCTCTTTTGGCTAAAATCGCGAAGAACAAATAGAATCTTTCGATATTCTGAGGAAGCAGCATGGAAGAAAAACATAGCCTCATTCCAGACCGTCAACTTGGCACTGGGAACATTTCCACCTTCTGTCCATGTATGCGCTTTGCACTCGACAAGAATTTTCTCGTCTTCATTCCCAAGATCGAAATTATGGGCTTTCAACCCATTGATGCCGATATTTACCGCTATATTCGATTTCAAATCCAGCCCCTGTTTTGTAAAGAAGTCCAGAGCGAGAATTTCGAAATCTCGACCAACATGTGCATTGCTTTTTGAACCTTTACGTTGAAAAGGTTTGTCGGTCATTTGCTATCTTTCTGCCTAAAAATGGCTGTAGGTTATGCTGCGAAGTCTCATATAAGATTTTTAGGACATTTGTCGACTATGCAGTTGAAAACTCGGCGATACAAGTTCAAGTTTCGATACTAATGTACGATTTAAATCGCAGATGAATTTGTAAATCATCGCACCTTCCGATACACATCGGGACGCTCGGCCACGATTCCAGCCAAGTTCTCCCGGTAATGGTAAACCCACACCTCATCGCCCATGGCCATAATCGCCTGGCGCTTTTCATCATCGTCGGCCCTGACTATCGGATCATCGTGGGGCGTCCCATCACAGAAGACCCAGAAGCGCGGTTCGTAATAAAAATCAGGCTGGACATAAAGGCCATCCACCCTTTTCTGAGCGGCATCGGGCAACCGAAGTCCATTTTCAAAGAGGTGATCGATGAACCGTCGCTCAGTGGAAGAGGTGGGATCGATCCCCCGCAGCAGGGACTGATAGTGGTCATCGTAGCTGCCGAAACTTTGGTTAGCCTGTATCTCGATGGTGCAAAGATTCAGCTTCTCCAAGGCATCCTTGATCAGATGCCGATCGATGATCTTGTGATCCCGCTGGTTGTAGTAGCTGAGCAGGTCGTCGTAGGAAGCCGGTCCCTTGTACAGCTCGTCATCGTAGCGGCATATGATGATCGCCTGCTCCACCACATTACGGAAGGCGTCGATGTTTTCGACGAACTGGGACAGGATGCCCAAGCTCCCTTCTGATGCCTCGTAGAGGAGGATATTGGGTGCTTCGGGATCACCCACCGTGACCACGCCGATCTCACTGGGTTCAACCTGAAAGACGGTTTCGATGGCCCGTTTCAGGGCATGCTGCAGGGTGATCACCCCGTCCGGGCTTAAACCCAGTGGTTGAATCGGTTCGATATAGAGGGCATCGGCCAGATTCGAGGTCATCAGCTTCACTCGCCGGAACGGCTCGGTAATCGGGCTATCAGGTTCGGGGAGCGAACTCCGCCAGTCACCGGAGACCATGCCGAGGGGGAACCCTTCTGTCTCCTGTGCTCGCCACTTGTAATTGACATGCACCAGGCGGGCCGCTGGGATATAGCGGATGTTGAGCAGGTGGTTTTCACTGGAGCGGACCATTGCCTTGCGGACCCGCTCCATCTGACCGCCATCGACGGAGAAGTAGGTGCGGATATCGAACCCCTTGGAGACCCGCTCCTCTTCCTCACAGGAAATCCGGTTTATCTCTTCGGCACGTGATTCGGACATCTCCAGCAGGTCATGAATATGCTCCTTGTTGGCGTTATCACCCAATGAAACGCCGGAGAAGGGGCAGAATTCCAGGTCCTTCTGGTCAGCCGGCAGGAAATAACCAGCCTTGAGGCTGATCTTCGCCTCGGTAAGGGCCGATTCTGCATCCTGGAGCACCAGTTGGCAAACTTGGTACTTGCCACCATTGTGATAGATGATGTTCTGTGGTCCAAACTCGCGCAGGGCAATGGAACGCGGGCGGGATACAAACTCACCTTGAGCATTATTGTGTGCATTATTGGGCGATAGAAACACCCTCAACGGGAGCCGGGTGAAATTGTACCCCGGCAGGAACCCTTCGGACGCCAGGTAGCGATAGGGGTAGAACTCCGACAATTCGGAAGATCTCCCGGAAAGGTCATTGCGGAGGAGATCAAGTTGCCTCGTTGCCTGATCCTGATGACGCTTGTACTTGCGGTACTCGTCACTGCCAAGACTCAATGTGCCGCTTTCGATCCTCTGGGTGGCTCGGGTGAGGATAGTCCTGGCCGAACGATAGAGCCGCCGCCAGCGGTGGAGGGAGTTATCAAGATTCTCGACAATCTTGGACAGGTTTTGCTCGATCCACTGCTCGGAGTACCAGGTTGAAGCTTTCATCGCCAGATCGGCATCAAAATCCCGTATTACCCGCCTAAAATTAGCCTTCAGACGGTCGAACTGATCCGTAGAGAGAGCCAGGCCGGCCCTGACGCTGGGGGCAAGCGGCATGGCATCGTTGTCGTCGGTAACCATCCGCATGATGGAGGGCTTGGCGCCGCCGGTGTCGTCGATACCGGGCAGACCGATCTCCGAGGCGACGAGTGCGTTCAGGTGAGACAGGAGCAGTTCCCGGTTGCAGAGATCCAGCCGCGGCGCCATGACCGTTCCGGCCACCAGCTCCCGCTGTTCCTTGAAATAGTGACGATCATGGGGGGCATAGCTGGAGCAATAGGTAAAGATCAACGCTCCCTGGCCACTTCGACCGGCCCGACCTGACCGCTGCGCGTAGTTGGCCGGGTTGGGCGGGGCGTTACGCATGTGAACCACGCTGAGGGAACCGATATCCACCCCCAACTCCATGGTCGGTGAACAAAAAAGAGCGCTCACCGAATGGGAACGAATCTTGGTTTCATCGGGAAGTTTCCGGGCTTCATCCAGGTACCACTCGGCCCGGAAGCGCTCCTCGCGATCCAGGCGCGTTTCGTTATTCAACTGACCGGTATGATCCTCCCCTCGGAAGCGTTTCATGGTGGAGAAGTCCCGCCGGTAGAGGGTCTGAAAGAATCCGTTGGGCTTCGGGGTCTGATTTTTATAGGAGCGGCGCTTGATGACATCAGCCTTGACCGTGGCGCCGTCACCGGCTTTCCATATAACGCTTTCCAGGCGCAACCGGTAAATCCTGACATCTTCGTTCTTTTCACTACGGGCAGGGAATGATTTCAGATAATCGGCTTGTTCCAGCAGCTCCATGGCCTGGAGAATCAGCTCGCGATACCCTTCCCGCTTGACGTCAATATCGAGATCCCTCATTTTCACGAACTGCTTGATGAACTTGCCCAGTGAGCTGGCCGGCCCCATGCTTTTGGTGAACAGCCGGGCGTTCCTGTTAAGCGGTTCATAGCGGATGTAATACGGCTCCCGAAGTTTCTCATTCCGGTCCAGGGTCCAGGGTTCCTTGAGCGACTCCCGGAACTGCCGTTCATATTCCTGGATACGGGACTGGGTAAGGAAGTTCTCGCTATGGATGGCGTATTCGAGACGGAAGAAATCGAGAATAGTGCTAAGCAACTCCTTGCGGTCAGTGGGACTCAATGCCCCCAATAACGGCGACACCGCCCAGAAGTCGTCGGCAGCAGCGATTTCGTCCATATCCTTGTATTCGATGGTCAGCAGGGCGCACTGCTCCAGATTAGGAAGAACCACCCGCCAACTGCGTCGGAGATCGGCAACGGAGCGGTAGAAGAGAAAATCCTGAAGGGCCTGTTCGTATTTGCGCCTGATCGGCGCCAGGGTCGGTTCCTGGTTCATAGTGGCGAATTCGAGGAAGGGAAGACGCAGAGCCTTGAAAACCGCCTCGCCGATAGTGGCAAAGGTCAGCGTGCCGTTGCTTGACAGCTCCAGCGCCTTATGAATTCCGGCCCGGAGCCGGACTACCTGAACGAAATCGTTGAAGTGACCTGCCTGCAAGGCGGCATCTTGCCGATTATCGGTAAAACTGAGGAGCTTCTGGTCCTTGAGAGGGTAGCCGGCGTCGTTGAGACGGTTGAGAATGGAAAAGGCGGTAATGGTGGTGGAGGTGCTGCGTCCCTCGCTCCCCAGCTTGGTCAGCTTGGTACCCTCATTGGTCTTGGTATCAAAAAACACTCCGGCGGTGGGGTCAAACAGCAGCGGAGCTTTCATGAACCAGCCCCACCACTTCTTCTCCTGCACTTCAGAACAGCTGCCGAATTCGTCGAACCAGAGTTTTACCGGGAAAAACTGCTTCCTCTTGGTATCGGGAACCACCCCTGATTTCGTAATACGGAACCACGATTCCGGCAACATCTCGGCATCCTCGGCCAGATTCCAGAGACCATCGCCGATAAAGAGGTAGCCATCGCTGCTCTCTTCGTCATCGGTAATCTCGCGAAACTCCCGTGGTTCCAGACGATCACTGTTCCGTGAGACACAGAGGAAAGGATGACCGCTGGCCCTGCTGAAGACGTTGGGAAAGATCGGCTTTTTATCCGCCTCATCCTCTTTGTACAAGCCAGGTTCAAGGGTAATGAAGCGGTGTTCGTCCTGATCGAGGGTCGTGTAGACCGAACCGGTCTGGGAAATAAACTGGTGCAGCTTGAAGGGGAGCAACGTGTAGCGCTCACCCGATTGCTGCAGGCGGACATTGGCGACACTGATCCATTCGAGGAGCTCCTGGAGAAACGACAAACAGGCCTTCTCCGGCATTCCGGAGTCCATGGCCAGATCCTGAGCAACTTCGGCCAACTGCCGGGGCTTGCCCCTGACAAGAATCCCTTCCCGCACGGCAAGAGCCACTTTGTTTTCCAGCCATATGGCGACGGGATGAATCTTCAGCGCCTCGATATCGCTATCCTGATTGACGCCGGCAGTGATGGCGGAGGCCAGATCACCTTGAGAGGGAAGTGAACCGTCGGAGGAGAGCGAGCGGGCCAATTTTTCATTCACCACCTGTTCCGGGGCGAAAGTCCGGCCAAACAACTTCGTGGCAACCTTGGCGACTTCAGCCCGCTGGTTCGTGAGATTACCGGCGGCATCCGAAACCATGGTGGCGGAGGTGCCGATACTGACAATCGGCTGGGCAGAGTTGGCGCGAATCCGCCGGATCAGCATGGCGACATCCGCTCCCTGGCGGCCACGGTAGGTATGGAGTTCGTCGAAGACCAGGAACCGGAGGTTTTCGTAGATTCCGTCCCGAATAGAGCGCTCCCGGAGCCGGGTCAGGAGCAGTTCCAGCATCATGTAGTTGGTCAGGAGAATCTGCGGAGGATTCTCCCGCATCCTTACTCGGGTTCCCTCACTCTCTTGACCGGTGTACTGACCGAACGTGATGGGGAAATCTTTCCCCGTGGCGTCCTTATAGTTATTTTTGTAGCGTTTAAACTCTTCGAATTGCGAGTTGATGAGGGCGTTCATGGGGTAGACCACCACGGCGGTCACCCCTTGGGAGCAGGGATTGGAAAGAAGGTGGTGAAAAATTGAGCCGATATAGGTCAGGGACTTGCCGGAACCGGTCCCTGACGTAACGATGAAATCCTTGCCGGAAATTCCGAGCCGAATGGCATCGACCTGATGATGATACAGCTTATAGCCTTTGAAAATATCCCGGATATCGGGATGGAGAATACCGGCGGCAACCAGACTGTCCGAACTGCCATACATCTCAAAAGAGGGATTGAATTGAAGAAGGGGTTTCGGCCAGAGCTTGCCTTGGCTCAGGGACTGCTCAACGACACTACTGATCTGAGCATCGGAGATATCGACAAAACTGCTGATATACGAAGAGTAGTCGTCAATAATATGAGCATGGGTCTGGAAGACGTTCATAGCTTTACCTTTACGGATATACGTTGATGTAATTCATCTGGTTCCCCCGCCGTCACGCGCCCATCTTAAACCGCGAACTACCCCATGCGTTATCGTCCGGCCATGCTCTCATTAATGGTTAAAACCGGCCAAGAGTATACAGGTTAAAAACTAAGGAGTATACCGGCGAATACGCTATTTGGCGGCACCATCCATTAGAATTAACCTTTAAACTTCGATTCCACGGCAGAGTCACAGAGCACAGAGTACTCATTGGCAAAAATGCAGCTGTCGCAAAAAATAGGCCGTCGACACAACGTGGCGACGGCCTTATCAAATGTCGGTAAATCAATGTCTCCCCTCCCCTTCCTATCAGCACCCAAAATCAGATCCTTCGCCTTGCTCAGGATGACAGGAAATTGTCGTAACAGATCCACAGATAGAAGATTCCTGGCAATAACCGCAGGTGAACACCATCGGGTTAGAGATACTGCTCTGGAAATCCGCTACAGCCAGAATCGCCTCCACCAGCACCGGATAGGGCAAACCAAAGGTATGCTCCTCACATTGCACCTCGAAGTAGGCCGCCATGACGTTAGGATCATGCTTCAACGCCATCAAAATACCTGACAACACACCGAAGACGTACTCGTCGCACTGGAGTTCCGGCTCAGGCAGAATTTCTTTCGCCCATTCGAACAAACCGGCCTCCTCGAAGCTGAACTCGTTGAAATATTTTTCCACCATACCATCGCCAAAATACTCGGCGGAATTAACAAGCAGTCTTACTGCGTTCAAACCACAATGCAGGTACATAAAATTTCTCCTTTATCGTTTGTGGATGCTCCAAGACAGGAACCTTCACTGTATCAGCAGTTCATTTCCCAACGGGGGCGCCAGTAAAGGGTGTTGGCTGAGATCCGGGCAAATCGCCGCCACTCGGGAGCATCACTGAAAATCTGCTCCTTATGATCCAGACCGCTACTGAGGCGATCGGCGCAGGCGATGGCTTCGGCAACGGTGAGAAGCGGCACTGACATCTTGCGCTTTCCTGACCGCCAGGTCAGGAGATACCGGAGCGCCACCCCGCCATCGGGCCATGATTCATCCAAACCGGCAAGGTGTGGCGCCAGCAATTCCAGGGTAAGCATGTCGTGATCCAACACGTAACCGGAGACGGTCCTCTTCCCCAAACTATCGAAGCATTTGATCTTGCCTATGTCGTGCAGGAGCGCCGCGACTATGGCCAGATCCCGCTCATGCCCATGCAGCTCCAACATCTTTGCAACCATCGTGGCGCATTCGACGCTATGACGGAGTAATCCCGTCGGTTCACTATGGTGGTGCCGACCACTGGCCGGAACCTGCAAAAAAGGGAGAAACAGCTTGTCATCATTCATGACTTCCCCAACAAACGCCCTGATGGCTGGTATCTCCAGATTATCGATAATTTTCGAGAGGCGGGGGACCAGGTCCCGATTGAGCATGAACGTGCAGGGGATCAGATCAAGCGGGTTACCTCCCCCTGAACGCTCCATGCTCATGATGTCGCAGATCGTTGCCCCGTTAAAGGTGCGACTGGTGGCTACGATCTCCACACGCTCCAGGTCAATCAGGTCACGGGGGCCGTCATACTTCCCCTCCCACCCATAGGCGGTCATACCTCCGGTTACGTCCACCAGATTCGTGACCATGAAATCGGCCCCCTTTTGTGTTTTGCGCCAGTGCGGCTGACAGACCCGAAAGACCCCTTTGAACTGTGTGCAGGCTTTGTCCGGCTGAATATCAATAATCATGGCGTACTCCTCAGGCGGGCAACCATCAGATTCTCAAAGGCCGAACCGTCACGGCGGGTCAGATTAGGAACATACCGGGAGTAGATGGTGAACAGCATCCGGGTGGTGGAATGTCCCATCTGCCGGGCGATCCACTCGGGGTTTTCACCGGAACCGAGCCAGAGGGTGGCCGCGGTATGCCGGGTCTGATAGGGACGACGTTTCTTGATGCCCAGTTTTTCCAGGAGCGGATACCAGACCCGATTGGTGACGTTGGCATAGCAGAGCGCCGTCCCTTCCCTGCTGCAGAAAACATATCCATTCCGGGCACCGCTCACTTCGAACTGTTCCTTCAACGCATTGAATACCGGTTGGCTCATCTCGATGGTGCGGAGGGAACCGTCGGTCTTGGGCGTTTCCACATTCCCCTTGACGACAGTCTCCCTGACAAGGATCTCCCGCCGCTGGAAATCCACATACTCCCACTTCAAGCCGTCAATCTCGGAAGTTCTCATGCCGGTGAGGAACCGGACCAGATAATACGAACGGAACGTGGGATGAGCGCCGTTGATGATCTGGTTAACCTCATCGATACTGAATGGATCGATATCCGTGCGGGGCACAATCAGCTGTTTGATCCCGAGAAAAGGTGTGGTAAAGTCGAACCGGTCTGCCGCCTCTCCCAGGATCATGCGCAATGGCGTCATGATGTGGTTGATACGATCAGGTGAGAGCCCTTCTTTTGTTCCGTTATTGACTTTGGCGAGTGATGAACGGAACTTGAGAATTTCGCCTTTGGTGATGCGGCTGACCTCTTTATCACCGAACTGCGGTAGCAGGTGCTGATTGATGGTCCCCTCCATCATCCCCTGATAGGACTTCTTCCAGCGGACAACGTTTTCCTCGACCCACTCCTTGCTGAAATCCTTGAAGAGATTGACCGGAGTAATTTTTTCGGGTTCGATAACAGGGTCAGGTTCTTGAGCCGTCCGCAGCTTGGCGAGATTTGTGGAATTTGGAAAATAGCGGGCATAGTCAAACTGCCCCAGGACGATCTCCGCATCAATGCGTTTC
>CAIYUY010000085.1 GCA_903929485.1 uncultured Desulfuromonadales bacterium | reverse complement strand
CCCTTCGACAAGCTCAGGGCGAACGGATTCAGGTTTAATAACCGCCTTATTTTCCGTTCGTGGTGAGCCTGTCGAACCATGAACGGAAAATCGATACCGAACATGTTATACGGTACACTCTTTGCTGCGAATCACCTAAGTGCAAACTATTCCATTTAATCGACCGTATATGACCGGAAAAGAGCTCTGGTACATAAGCCAGGCTCACCATAATGGTCAGCTGTCCGGAGATGGCCCTTTTACCAAGAAGTGCCACCAGTGGCTGGAACAGAACATCCGTTGTCGGCAGGCGTTGCTCACCCACTCCTGCACCGCGGCGTTGGAGATGACCGCGCTACTTGCCGAAATCAAGCCGGGTGATGAAGTCATCATGCCGTCATATACCTTTGTTACGACGGCAAGTGCGTTTGTGCTGCGGGGCGCGGCGCCCGTGTTCGTCGATATTCGTCCGGACACCCTGAATATGGATGAGACGAAAATCGAGGCAGCGATCACCAACCGGACTGTCGCCATTGTCGCTGTTCACTACGCCGGAGTCGGCTGTGACATGGATGTCATCATGTCGGTGGCAAAACGTTATAATCTTCTCGTCATCGAAGATGCGGCGCAGGGTCCTTTGGCCAGCTATAAAGGGCGTCATTTGGGGACCATCGGCAATCTCGGGACCTTCAGCTTTCACGAAACCAAGAATATTACATCGGGAGAAGGGGGCGCTCTTATTGTCAATGACGAGCGTTTTCTGGAACGATCCGAAATCATACGAGAAAAGGGGACGAACCGGAGTAAGTTCTTTCGCGGGCAGGTGGACAAGTATACCTGGGTTGATATGGGATCGTCTTATCTTCCCGGGGAAATAATCGCCGCTTTTCTTCTTGCGCAACTGGAAGCGGCTTCCGATATTACGGTGCGGCGTTTGTTGATCTGGCAACAGTATCACGATGCTTTCCAGGAATTGGAGCGGCAGGGTTTGCTTCGTCGTCCGATTATCCCGGAATCCTGTCAGCATAATGCTCATATGTACTATCTTCTCCTACCGAATTCTGGTCAGCGTACGCAGTTCATTGAGGGGATGAAGGCGAGAGGTATCCAGACGGTTTTTCACTACATCCCTCTTCACAGTTCTCCGGCTGGACGTCGGTATGGTCGCGCCCATGGAGATCTTCCCGTGACGGATTCCATCTGGGAACGTATTGTTCGGCTGCCGCTATGGCTTGATCTGGAGCAGGCCGAAATCGAAAATATTATCGAGAGCACGATATCAGTTGCACGGGTTTTACGTGGATAAGCGGGTATGAACGTCTGCATCGTCACCTCGAAACATGTGAGTTACAACCCCCGGGTGGTCAAGGAGGCCGACGCCCTTTCGTCCGCGGGTCATGATGTGACGGTGGTGACCGTCTGCAATAATTGTGCTCAGGCCGCTCTGGATGAAGGGATCATGGCGACCCGCTCCTGGCGCCTGCTTACCGTCAACTACCGGAAGCAAGGCTTCTTGGAGACATTCCGCTGGCTTTGGTTCGGCATCAGACAGCGGTTGTTTTCCGACTATTTCACCGGCATTACCTTGGGATTTGGTCTGGCGGAGCGGGGACAGGGGCGGGAGTATCCGGAGCTGCGGCGTTTGGCCTGCTCACTGAAGGCCGATCTTTATATCGCGCATCACGCAGAGTGTCTGGGGGCGGCTTATGCCGCAGCCAGGAAGCATGACGCACGTTTCGCCTTCGACGCCGAGGATTTTCATTCAGGCATGTTCGCCGCTCCGATCACTGAATATGTCCCTGCTGAATTTGACCTGAGGAAACTGTTGGAGGAGTCGGATCACCGGCCAAAGGGAGCGGAACAGCGGCGGATAGAGTATCTGGAGCGGAAATACCTCCCCCACTGCGATCATATGACCGCAGCCTCCGACGGCATCGGTGAGGCGTACTCCCTAAAATACGATCTCCCCTGTCCCACAACGATTCTCAACGTCTTCCCGTTGGAAAAACTACCTAAGCACGATAAGGTCGCGAATCAGGCTCAAGATTCTATTCACCATTCACCATTCACCATTCACAGTCTTCAGGGTTCTATTCACCATTCACCATTCACTATTCACAAGCTTTACTGGTACTCCCAGGTTATCGGCCCCGGCCGGGGGCTTGAGGAAGCGGTCCAGGCGCTGGCGTTATTGGTCACCCCTTGTGAGCTGCATCTGCGGGGGATGCCCCTGCCCGGCTTTGTTGAGCAGTTAACGGCTCTGGCCGTGAGCCTTGGCGTAGGAGAGCGCTTGATTATCCATCCTCCCTGTCCTCCGGATGATCTGATAGCAGAGGCTGCCCGTTATGATGTGGGCTTGGCGCTGGAAAACAGCGTCGAACTGAACCGCCTGATCTGTGTTACCAACAAGATTTTCACCTACATGAACGCCGGGTTGGCCATTATCGCTACCGATACTCCGGGCCAGCGGGGAATAATGGCGCAAGCGCCGGATGCCGGATTGTCTTGCCGGATGAATGATGTTGAGAGTTTGGCCATGGCTGTAAACCGACTGTTGGAGAGTCCGGAACTACTCACTTCGTTTAGGAAAGAGTCTCGTCGAGCTGCCGAAGAGCGGTTTAACTGGCGCGTTGAATCGGATACTCTGGTTCGTTTGGTTGGAACTAATCACAAAAGCTTTAACGCAAAGACGCCAAGACACAGGGACGCGAAGAACGTCTAAAGAAAAAAATAAACGTTTCAAAGGAGTTACTTGAAGATCGGTTTTCTCGCCACTCATCCAATCCAGTATCATGCTCCTCTCTATCGCGAGCTGGCGAAATGTGACGGTATTGACCTGACGGTCTATTTCTGCCATCGGCCGACGCCCGAGGAGCAGGGAGATGGTTTTGGCGTGGCTTTTGAGTGGGATGTGGATCTCCTCTCCGGCTATCATTACTGCTTTCTCAACAATGTCTCTTCTCGTCCGACGGTCGGTTTTTCCGGATATGATACTCCCGAGATCGGTGACATTATCCGCCGTGAGCGGTTTGACTGGTTTATTATTCAGGGGTGGAACAGGAAGGCGTCCTGGCAAGGTTTTCGTGCCTGCTGGAGATCCGGCACAAAGCTGGGGGTGAGGAGTGATTCTCCTCTAACCACCGGAATCGGTGGACCACGCCGGCTTCTTTTTAATCTGCTGAAACGGAGTCTCTATCCGCTCTTCATGAAGCGTTTCGACCTCTGTCTCCCCTATGGGAGCCTGTCAGTTGACTATTTCCAGAGCTATGGAGCGAAAAGAATTGTCATCTCTCCCCATTTTGTGGATAATCATTTTTTTTCCCGTGGCGTCGATGTCTGGAACCCGCGGAGAATGGAGCTGCGGCGTCGGTGGGGGATTCCCCAAGAGGCGTTCTGTTTCGTCTTTTGCGGCAAATTCCAGCAGAAAAAACATCCCATGGACATTCTGAAGGCGTTCAATGATCTGTGCGATGCCTTGAATGGGGAAACTGTTCATCTGTTCATGGTTGGTGACGGCGAACTGCGCCATGAGTGCGAACAGTTCTCTCGGGGGAACAACCTTCCGGTCACTTATGCCGGTTTTCTCAATCAGGGCGAAATCGTCAAGGGGTACGTCGCCGCCGATTGTCTGGTCCTGGCGTCCGATTCCGGTGAGACCTGGGGGTTGGTGGTGAATGAGGCCATGGCCTGCGGTCTACCGGCGATTGTTTCCGACGCCTGTGGTTGTCTTCCTGACCTGATAGTTGAGGGAGAGACTGGTTATTCCTTTCCCTGCGGAGATATCCGGGCGTTGGCTGACTGCATG
>CAIYUY010000084.1 GCA_903929485.1 uncultured Desulfuromonadales bacterium | reverse complement strand
GTTGTCATTCCCGCAACGGTTTTGAGCGGGAATCCAGTTTGTAAGTGTTTGAAATTATGGATGCCCGATAAAAGCACTCGGGCATGACGTCTGTGTTTGCACCGTCAGGAAAAGTGGTATTTCAAGAAATTCTGTGTCCCTAAACAGGGGAGAGGAAAAGGGGGATAGTCAGCGTTTTTCATCGTTGTCGCGCCGATCTCTGTTTCGTCCACGATCTATCACATAGCCTTCACTCGCTCCCTTGGAGCCGTCCTTCACTGTCCGTCGGCTCTGTTCTCCCCCCTGGGATCCTTCATCATCCTCTCCGTACACCACGGGTCGCTGATCCCGGACTGCTTCAAACTGATGTTGGATTCCCACGGGGAGGACGCTCCAGCTGATCGGTTGCCAAGGGCCGTTGGAATAGCGGCTGGAGTACCATTTGCTCAGCTGACGAGCATAGTAGCGGTCGCCGTAGGAGGTCAGTTCGTAGGGGACTCCCACTTCAAGGGAAACTCCCGGGGTGGGGATGACCTTGACTGGAGCCGAGGCCATGGGCGCCACCGGGGCCGCCGGCACGGGGGGGCCGAGGTTGATCAGTACGCCGAAATTTGAAGTGGCTGCCGGCGCCGGAACCGACGTCAGAAGCACTGCCGTGACCAGGATGGTGAGGGGGGGGTTCATGGCTTTTGCTCCAGGGGAGAAGTAGCTGCTGAGAGTAAGGATCATTTTGAAGCATCACAACGGTTTGCTATCGCTTCGCCATCATATTGCTTGCAGCCTTGAGATCGGAATACGTCTTCATCACTTTCTGTACATACATGATCGTTTCCACGTATGGCGGGAGACCCCGGTATTTGCGTACTGACTCGGGGCCGGCGTTGTACGCAGCAAGCGCCAGATCGACTCGCCCGAAAGTCTTGAGCTGCTCGGCCAGGTAACTAATTCCGCCCTGAACGTTCTGCCTTGGGTCAAACGCATTTTTTACGCCGAGAATAGCCGCGGTTTCCGGCATGAGCTGCATGAGTCCCCTTGCCCCTTTCGGGGAAACGGCCCTGGCGTTGTAGCCCGATTCGTTCTGGGTAACCGCGATGCAGAGAAGCGGATCCATACCGCGCCGGATTGCCTCTTCCGAGATTAATGGACCATAGACACGCGCCCCAAACTTGAACGCCGGGATCGGCACCGGAGTGGCATAGGTGGGGATAAAGGCGCTCTGCATCCGTTGTTTCGCTTGCCGGTGTTCCGCTTTTGCAATGGCGCTGCGGGTCTGCGCGGCGATCACCGCCGAGAGCCTCCGCGCTTCCTCCGCATCCTTTCCAATAAGGCGGTACTGCACGGCTAAATCCAGCTCACGCTTGCGTAACGCTCGCTCCTTGTCGGGACCTCCCTCGAGAATATACCTGATCTCCTCAGCGCCGTAACCCGAGGCGTGAAGCGAATGATCGTAGTCTAATTGTGATTTTCTGGTTGATTGTTCCTTGTCACTCTCCCCGTCGAGAATAAAGTTGATATCCTCCCGGCAGTAGCCGGACATTTTTAGCCGGTACGGATCATACGCCCCCCTTGTGACTGTCGGCGCCAGTAGGAACAAGAGAATAAGGGTGATATAATTATTCATGCGCGGTACTCTTTTTGACAGGTTGAATATATATGCCTAGACCTATGCAAATCGTGTGCCATGTACAGTTTAGGTGTGCCATGGCGAGAAGGTTAATCAACGAGCGAGACAACCTGAACCCCGCGGTTCTGGGCAAGATCGAAAAAGGGGGTGAGCATATGAGACGAACAGGATTTACTCTGCTAACTATTTCTTTGTTAGTTTTGTCTTTCGGCTGTGGCGGCAAGGGGGGAGGGGACACCACCGTCAATGACCATGCTTATTCTGTCGCCATACAATCCGACGGAAAAATAATCGCCGCGGGAGATTCATATGACGGCGCCGGCCATCGTTGGTCTTTCGCCTTGAGTCGCTACAACAGTAACGGCGCTCTTGATGGGAGCTTTGGGGGGGGCGGAAAGGTCTTAACACCACTGGATGGCGGCGTCAGAGCCATAGCTGTTCAGAGTGATGGGAAGATCGTGGCTGCCGGTTATAATTATGACACCACTTTTCTTCTGCTGGCGCGCTACAACGGCAACGGGAGCCTTGATGCGGATTTTGGAGTCGGCGGTACGGTTTTGACAAACATGGGAGGCGCAATTATTGCCGTGGCTCTTCAGAGCGACGGCAAGATCGTGGCAACCGCCGGCGTCAATCTCGTTCGCTACAACAGCGATGGATCACTCTCAGCGACATTCGGTTGGGGCGGTAAGGTGATCATGAGGGACGGCGCATCAAGTATTGCCTTGCAGGGGGACGGGAAGATCGTTGTTGCCGGGGGGAGTCGGCTTGCCCGATACAATGGCGACGGGAGCTTGGATACGACCTTCGGAGCCGCCGGCGAGGTGATCACAACCTCACCCTATGAGCAGAGTTCCGGAGTTGCGCTTCAGGGCGACGGCAAAATCGTGGCTGCGGGGAGTTCTTACAACGGCATCGGCAGCTACGATTTTGCCCTGACACGCTATGAAGGGGACGGCGCCCCCGATACCACCTTTGCCGGCAGCGGTAGGGTGGTCACCCCGGTACACTCTCTTTACACCCTGGCTCCAACAACCGTTATTCCGGATGCCGCCAGTGGCAAGATCGTGGCCGCCGGATATTCTTCGTATCAATTCGTCATCACCCGTCATAATCGCGATGGTTCTCCGGATATGAGCTTTGTTGACGGAGGCAAAATTATAACAACCGGGTATGACTATTGGGGTGGCGTGAGTAGTTCGGTTAGCGATCTTGCCGTCCAGGAAGATGGCAAGATCGTGGTGGTGGGGAGTTCGGATAAGGGGGACGTGAAAGGGTCCGACTTCGCACTGGCGCGACATAACGGTGACGGCAGCATTGACGCTGCCTTCGGGGTTAACGGCAAGGTGATTACCGGGTTCTGAAAAGGTATAAAAATAGCATGGCGTATGCTTAATTATTTTCGTCCGTATCTTCCTCTCCTTTCTCATCCGTGTCGGTGGTTGGCCTGTCAACGACTTTCCTTGCTCTTGGCCGTCTCCTCCGGATCACGGTTTCCTTGGTGGATTTCCTGTCGATTCGCTGTTTCGCCTCGGCCATGATTCGCTCCGCATCCTGCAGCGGCAAGCTCCTCAATTCACTTTCCATGGCTGACGCTTGAACTGTCTCCGCACGCATCCTGGTCTGTTCCACCGTCATCTGTCGGCGTCCTTCCTGGACTCCGTCGCTCCAGAGTGCTTCAAATATTGCCCCGCCCAGGATCGCGATGATGGCAAGGGCCAGTATAGCCTCCCAACCCCAAAAGGGGCGATCCTCCTGCCGTCGGTGATCGTCGTTCATGATGTTATTCCTTTACCGACATATGTACCAAGCCGGCCCAGGTGGTGGCGTTCTCACCCTTTATCGCCATATGTGCCAAGCCGGCCCAGGTGGTGGCGTTCTCACCCTTCATCGCCATATGTACCAAGCCGGCCCAGGTGGTGGCTCCCTACCTGGTGACCGTTAATTCCTTCCGGTCGCGATCCGATTGCTGTGAGTAATGCAAATTTCCGAAGTGAATGTCAAGGTTAAGTAGCAGTCGCCCTCTCCATGCCGTCGGATGTCGGCAGGACGAAGCGACTTTGCTCTCTTTCCGGTTTTTATTTCTCTGTTTTTCCTGCTTGCAAATTCCCGACCTCTGATGTACATTATTGGCACTCAATCATCGAGAGTGCCAAAAGGAGGAGCACGAACCATGACAGCTACCATGCCGGTTGTTTCGGACAACATGAGCCTCTATTTTTCAGAGATCAAGAAGTTCCCGATTCTCTCCCCGGAAGAGGAGTACCGCTATGCCGTCAAATTTTACGAGGAAAAGGATCTTGTCTCCGCCCACACCCTCATCACCGCCAACCTCCGCTTCGTGGTGAAGATCGCCGCGGAATATCGCGACTATGGCCTCAAGATGCTGGATCTGATCCAGGAAGGGAATGTAGGGCTCATGATGGCGGTGAAAAAGTTTAACCCGTACAAAGGGTTTCGGCTCATCTCCTACGCGGTCTGGTGGATTCGCGCCTATATTCAAAATTATGTCCTCTCGGCCTGGAGCCTGCTCAAGATAGGTACTACCCAGGCCCAGCGAAAGCTTTTTTTCAAGCTGAATCAGGCTCGCAAGGCCATCACCAACATGACCGGCGAGGACGACCTGCAAGCCGCGGCCATCTCCCTGGATGTGAAGGAGTCGGAAGCCAATGAGATGAGCCAGCGGATGCTGGGGGAATACTCGTTGGACGCCGAGAGTGGCGCCGGCGACGGTTACACCATGCTGGAATCCCTGGCTGATGACCGCCAAAACCAGGAAGAGTTGCTGGCGGAGATCCAGGAATCCGGACAACTTCAGGAAGAAATCGCCACGGCTCTTACAAATCTTAACGAAAAAGAGCGCTATGTCATACAGCAGCGGGTCGCCGCCGACACACCGCTGACACTTCAGGAGATTGCTGACCATTTTCGTATCTCCCGTGAACGGGTTCGCCAGATCGAGGAGGGAGCGCTCCGGAAGCTGAAGACGCTCCTGGCCCCCCGCTACGCCACGGCCTGAGATATTTTGTTTGACAAACGGACTCTCTGTTCCGTATTCTTACGTGATAATTTCATAGAAAACCTGCTTATCGAGAGTGGTGGAGGGAAAGGCCCTGCGAAACCACAGCAACCGGTTCCCAAGGGACGTCAGGTGCTAAATCCTGCCGCAAGGCGAAGATGAGAGAGGCTCCGTAACCACGGAAATGCCCAAGCCCCTCCTCATATCATCGAGCAGGGGCTTTTTCTTAACCTTAACCTTTACCTTTACCTCAACTTGGTTAATCTCATGTCCGTCGGCATCGTCGAACCCAAATCCATTACCTTCGACACCGAACTCCGGCTCCAGAGCGGCCGGATACTCGGGCCGATCACCCTGGCCTACGAGACCTACGGGAGTCTCAACGCTGAACGCTCCAACGCCATCCTGGTGGAGCACGCCTGGACCGGTGATGCTCACCTGGCCGGCCGGCACAGCGAAACGGACAGCAGGAGCGGTTGGTGGAACGCCCTGGTGGGGCCGGGTCGGCTCCTGGATACCGACCGTTATTTCGTCATCTGCTCCAACGTCATCGGCTCCTGTCACGGTTCCACCGGACCGACTTCGCTCAATCCCCGCACCGGCAAACGGTACAATCTCTCTTTCCCCGTAATCACCGTGCGCGACATGGTGGCGGCTCAGAAACTCCTGGTTGACCATCTGGGAGTCCGGAAACTCCTTTCGGTTATGGGAGGGAGCATGGGGGGGATGCAGGCGCTGGAGTGGGCCACCCAGTATCCCGACTGCATCGCCTCGGCCATTGTTCTTGCCGCCACCCCTCGCCCCTCGGCTCAGGCCATCGCCTTCAGCAGCATCGCCCGGTGGGCTATTTTCAATGACCCCACCTGGCGCAAGGGGGAGTACCACAAAAATCCCAAGGATGGGCTGGCCCTGGCCCGGGGGATCGGTCATATCTGCTTTCTCTCCGATGAATCCATGAGCGCCAAGTTCGGTCGTCGCTTTTCCGCCAGGGACGGTCTCTTCGACTTCTTCGGCCAGTTTGAGGTGGAGCGATACCTGAACTACAATGGTTTCAACTTCGTGGATCGTTTTGACGCCAACTCCTTTCTTTATCTGGCCAAGGCGTTGGATCTCTACGACCTGGCCTGGGATTGCGAATCACTGGAAGAGGCTTTCACCCCGGTCACGGCCCCTCTTCAGTTCTTTGCCTTCACCTCCGACTGGCTTTACCCCCCCTACCAGACCGAGGAGATGGTGGCGGCCCTGGAGAAGCTCGGCAAGCCGGTTGAATACCACCTCATCACCTCCTCCTACGGTCACGACTCCTTCCTCCTGGAACTGGAGACCTTCACCCCCATGGTGCGGGAGTTCATCCGGCAGGCGGAAGAGCGTCAATAACCCCGCACCGAACCATCTTCAGACCAATATTAGATGGTAATACTGGCTCCTGTCCTGCACCAATCTCAAATGTCTTGATTCAGCAACAGGAGTGCCCGGATTAAATAGGAACGATGTATATACTTTGCTGGTCCATCAACCAGAACCAAGTGAACAGCAGCGCATTGCCCATGTTCTGGACACGGTGGATGAGGCGATCGCCAAGTCTGAGGCGGTTATAGCCAAGCTTAAGCAGGTTCGGGCCGGGATGCTTCACGACCTTCTTACCTGTGGCCTTGATGAAAATGGCGAACTCCGCGACCCCATCGCACACCCTGAACAATTCAAGGATTCACCGCTTGGGCGAATACCGAAGGTGTGGGAATACCAAACATTAGAGAAGTACACGATCTCTAGTGCATTTGGTCCAAGGTTTCCTGGAGAACGCTATTCGGATACGGGTAATGTGGCATTAATGCGCACGACCGATATGGATAATGACGGTAATCTGTCACTTGAACAGATGCCTATCGCCGATCTTCCTTTAGATGAGTTTCGAGCACATCTCATGTCCGACCTCCTCACCGGTGCGGTGCGGGTGCCGGAGGATATGCTTGCGGTTGTCGGCTTCGACTCCGCTCAGCCAACAGTCGTACGTTGAGCGGTCTGTTTGAGCGTCGTGAAGCGTAGGTTGGGGTGAACAGGTTTATCGTGAACCCCAACAATGCCGCGTTGGGGTTCACGGTGAGGCCGTTCACCTCCAACCTACAGACGATTAATTTCAATACGATATTTTTAGACAAGTTCCGCATCCCAAACAGATGAAAGCATGCTCTATCTCGTTAGAAGGGGGCTCATATCATGACCTTTGCCGCTATTCCTGCTTGGGATCACCATGGGGTGTTGCCACCATTAAACACACTATCGCCAACGTCAGCAGATCGTTCCCCCTACGTGGTTTCTCTTACCGATCTGGTCATGCGCTTCAGCACATCAGATGAACGTCGCCGGATACTCGACGGTCTACGGCGCTACCGTCAAGAATTTCATAGAATCGGTCTGACGAGCGGCTTCCAGTGGCTCGACGGCAGTTTTCTGGAGCAGATTGAACTGCGTGAAGATCGGGCACCCCGTGACATTGATGTAGTTACGTTTTTTGATATGCCGGTCGGACGGAGCCAGATTGATGTTTTCAATATGAACCCACGCTTTTTTCGCCCTGATGACCGAGAGAACGTGAAAAATGATTTCCACGTAGACGGGCAATGGGTATCATTGTCGGTTCCGCCAAGAATGCTTGTCGGTCGGGCTGCTTACTGGTACAGCATATGGGCACATCGGCGAGATCATCTTTGGAAAGGGTTCGTGCAGATTGATCTCTCGCCATTGGAAGATGCCACTGCGTGGGCAAACTTGAATAGTCCGGGAGCAGGAGGTCATTCATGAATCGTCAGGAATACACCTATCTACTGAGTGAGCGGGGACAACTTCAGCGGATGCTCGCTGAGATACCCGAAGAAGATATCCTCGACCGCATGAGCGTCGAAGGAAGGCTCCTGTCGATTGAAGCGGAGCTGGCAGGAGCGCCAGCGGTTTTTCTGCGTGAACCGGCTCGCGTTTGTCTTACGTTCAGAGGGCGGCCCGTCTTGGGAACCCACGGCATTTTTGCAGAGTTCGGAGCCTCAGCTATTACCAAGTTTTCGGACGCAGTGGCGACCATTGCGGCTTCGTTGAGTTCCCAGCTTGCAGAAACAGGGCCGATACCCAACCGTGAACAGAATCAATTGCTCATTACCACTACGGCGCTAGGGTCATTCGGTTTCGTTTTGGAAGAGTATCAATCCGACCAGTTGCCACTCACGGAAGGCGCTACAACCTTGGAGTTGGCGCTTGAACAGACGCAAACCTTACTACAGGGGACACTGGGTAGTGATGACGATCTTGCTGATTCGGTTGCCGGCACCGATCCGCGAGCGCTTGGCGCATTGCGTGCTTTTCTAGATACCCTTGCGGCGTCAGAGGCGGTCTGTTCCATCGCGTATCAGGATCGAGTTGTCAGTTTCAGTGACGTTGGGCAGGTTCGCAGAAGCCTGGAACGCCTGAGTCAGGATAACTTGAGAGAGGAGGAACAGTGGCTGGAAGGTGAGATTCTGGGAGTACTACCCAAAAGCCGCTCCTTTGAGTTCCGCCAGAGCGAAACGCAAGAAATCATTAAAGGCAAAGTGGGTGGGGCCATTCCTGATGCCGACGTATTGAACGCCATTGTCCATCAAAGGACCAAAATCAAGGTCATGACCACGTGTGTCGGCTATGGTCGCCCTCGTTATGTACTGCTGGAACAGCAGGACATTGTTGATACGACGGAATAAAGAGATACGTTCATAATGAGCATTGAAGGCCGGTTACTGTCAGTTGAAGCTGAACTGGCAGAGATGTCGGTAAGTAGCAAAGTACAGGAATAATGGTGATCACTCTGACCTGTGGGAATTTTCTAAAAGCCAAGGTAGAGGCTCTGGTGAGCCAACTGCAAACTCATGAGCGGCGGCGCGTCACACCTGACTTAGCGTTTATTTTGTCAGCCACCAAACGAGGAATGATGATGCGACACCCGTTATGAAACCGATGAATATCCCACGCCACGTATCTTTGTTAATCCATCGGAAGGTCTGGTGTTTCGCCCAATCGAATTTCTCGCCTTGGGTAAGGTACTTCTCTGAAAATTCATCCATTTTCAAGGATGCTTCCACCCAGGGGCTGAATGCTTGTTCGAGATCTTTTTGGGATTCGCGAAGACGCGCCTTCTTGGCAAGTTGAACGATCATGCTTCTGTCAGCGAGGAGATTGGGAAGGAAATTACCATTATCGATGAGTGAAAAGTCAATACCACCGTTGAGAAGAGACTCAACATTTTGGCATACTCATCATAAAACCGATAAACCTCGTCTACTCGCACACTCGTTCCAAAATAGTATCGATGTCGGCGTTTATCTCTCGCGAACTTGCGAGGCCGTCACGTAAGACGCCACCACGACCAATAATCGGGTATTCACTGTTGATTCGAAACGGCTTAAGCGTCCGCTTCGTGAGGTACTCACGGTACTCCTCAGGCGACTTTTTTCGTAACTCTGATGCAGAGAGTCCTGTTTTTTTCTCGATGTTACCAAGGAGTCTTTGAAACGATGCCGTCATAACCATGTCTCCCAGCCCTTTCTCACTACCCACCGGTGGTGGCTCAAAAGAAAAACCTCCGCTACTTAAAGAGGTCAACACCAGTGTTTAATATTTTAAAATATAAGCTTGTCAGTTGAATTGTCAACAAATTTGTAAAGGGACAGCTCATGTCAAAGATCGAGTGGGAATATGAGATAGCCGAAAAACCTTTCTGCGAGCAACTTAGGTGATTCGCAGCAAAGAGTGTACCGTATAACATGTTCGGTATCGATTTTCCGTTCATGGTTCGACAGGCTCACCACGAACGGAAAATAAGGCGGTTATTAAACCTGAATCCGTTCGCCCTGAGCTTGTCGAAGGG
>CAIYUY010000083.1 GCA_903929485.1 uncultured Desulfuromonadales bacterium | reverse complement strand
CGATCACGGTCGCTTGCCCGGAGTTCCCCTCGGCCTTCGGCCTTTTCTCCACGAACTCCGCCGGTAGTTGGCCTTCAATGTTCAGGTTGTATACCATTGTTCGCTCGCTTCACAGATAATATGCCTCAGTCCGACTTCCCATTCGCGTGCATGTCAAGATTGCGGCCACAGGCCTTCCTCGACCGGACCGTTTGCGGATAACGAACGGTCGCTCCTGGGATATCCCGGTTTCCGTGCAAAGAGTTTGCATGCATGCACTGGGTCTTTGACTCCGCAGGTCAGTTTCGCCACTCGCGCTATCGCGGCGAAACCATATTGCCTTCCCCGTCAGGCTACTAGGTCGGCACCTGGATTAGGTGATTTCGGAGCTCAATTGCCATGCCTGTATGCCCCCTGTCTACGCTTCGCCGCCCACCTTGCGGTGAGCCGACGCAAGACTCGGGGTCATAGCCGGTCGCTAGCCTTTACTATGTAGGGACTTTCACCCTTTACCCTTTGCCGGCTTTTACCGGCGCTTTCAGCCTGACCCCTTTGACCGTAGCGTGCTCCGCTTTGTGAACCGCAAGCCACGCCTGCCTTTCCTTCTCGGCAAATTCACGCAGCAACTCCTCTTGGCGGCGCAGATCGTTCTCATGCTGACGATTTATGGTTACCTTGACCAGATACCGAAGTGAATGCTTGGTGCGCAGCTCTCCTCTCTCGTGCTTGGTGCCGAAGATGGCCAACCCCTCGCGGAGAGAATCGGGAGTAAAGCTCCCCGCAAGCCAGTCCCGTATTTCGCCCTTGGAATCCTGTTCGACAAGCCCGAAGCGCTCGAAGACCTCATCCAGGACGACCCGGCTGACCTCTTTGGTCGGCAAGGGAACGGATTTCCGTTTTTTGGTGTGATCAGCATGCAGTTCTGCGATAAATTTCCGATCCTTTTCGGGATCAGGACAAAATTTTCGCACGACGCTCTCCCGGCTTTCACCATCCAATTCAACGCGACCGGCATGGTTTAGCCCCGCGGTATACCCTCTGATAATTTCATGCACTGCCGTGGTTTTTAATGTCAAAAGATTAGTATCATCTAAATATATTATTCCCACCGCCTGCTCGTATTTGCCGAATTCCCCTTCAATAACAGCCTTGTTTTGCCCCCGATCCGGGGTCGCGGGGATCATCAACGTCGTCTGTTCGATCTGTTCTCGGAGCTCTTTTTCATGGTGAATCGGCTTGTTATCATGGACCAGGGCCACAGGCTCACGGCCCAGAAACGCGCAGCTCGCATCAAAAGCATCACTGACCCCTTGAGCACATTCGGTGGCGGTTATAACTACTGCCGTGTGGCAAGCAGTGGCCTGATCAACGATCCCCTGCCAGTTGAACTCATTAACCTCGCCGCTGCCGGTACAGATGACTTGCACGGTTTTTCCGTCCGTCACCAGAATGCTACCGGGAAGACATCTGACCGTGGAACCACGGTAACGCGGCTCCTTCCTGGTGCGTATCGGTAACATGCAAAACAGCTTCAAGACATGATAGATCGCGCCCGCTCGAAGATGTAGGCGCTCTGCTGTGATTTTGGCGAACTCCCTGACGTTTCCTTCCCAGACTTTGTAATCCTGCACAATCTGGAGGACATCGTTACTGGCGGGGCCGGGAAACGTGGTTGACGGCCTCGGTTGATGCTCCTCGTAAGGTTGTACCTGATCCTTTTGGGACCAGCTCCGAAACGTTTGGTAAGGGACTGACACCTGTTCGCAAAACCACTCCAGCGGGGGGTAGGGTCAGGGGGGGTAGGGTCAGGCTTTGGTTTGTTGAATATTTGACAAATTCAACAAACCAAAGCCTGACCCCTTTGACCTAGAAATGAGAGGACAAGTGATCGATCACTTGGTGCGGGTAGAAACGTTGATAACGGGGATCTTCAAATTTGCTGTGCAGCCCACTTGACAACTTCTTCGGCGATTCGGAGGCTTTCAAGGAATTCTTCTTCAGTTATCGGTTCAAACGGACCGGGATATCGTGCCTCAACAGAATAATCAGTCAGAATAGCGGCATTTCTTATCATTTCAGGGAGCATTACCCCGTTTATCTCCAATGTGGTTAATAGTTCGGCAAGATCATGCACAAAACGAAATTTTATTTTCTTTGAAAGAAGGACTGCCTTCAATGCTTTCTCGGCAGCCTGTTGAGTTTCGAAACAGAGGTCTTCCCAATATATTTCATCATTTTTTGGCTGTCGGGCTATTGCAAGGTTGCTGCGTGCTCGGTTCAGCCACTCATTAGGTGTTCCAGCAGTTGATCTATCAGGAGCCATAGACAAGTTTTCCTTCAGTCAGCGCCGACCAGATTATGTAGCCGTCACCTTCATAAGATCCGGTTACATCAGCTTCCGTGACAACCACAATATCGGCGGCATGCCCGACCCCCACTAAATTACGATAAATATGTTGAGCCGTCTTGCGACGGTGCAATCCATTCGGCACCACGACCAGCAAGTCTAAATCACTATTGTCATGCATTTGACCGCGAACAGCAGAACCGAATAAAAATACCTGCCGGGGTTTTACCACATTCAAGATCCGTTCGACGATATCGGCGAGGATACGGTCAAGCGTGGCAGTTGTTATGGATGCAATAGCGTCCATAAATAAAGTCTCCAGAAGTAAATCAATAAAATCCAAACGAGCGAGTTAGTACAAGCTATAAATACGCCTGAATACTGGTTACGTCAATACATAACAGTGGTGACGCACGAGTGGGCAGGGGACCGGTGGGGTCAGACCCTCAAGGGACCGGTGGGGTCAGACCCTCAAGGGACCGGTGGGGTCAGACCCTCAAGATGACAAGTTGAGCGAACACGGGGAACATCTTGAGATCTTGAGGGTCTGACCCCACCAATCTAATCTCACCAATCTCAGGAAGCGGCTGCTTATCAGTGTCACCACCAGGGCATGGAGCACTCGGTTACGACCGCTTTCAGGATCGAATACCAACCCCATTTTGCCAAAATCTGCTTGAGCAACTTCCCCAGGTTCGGTTTCCGCCATGCGGACGGT
>CAIYUY010000082.1 GCA_903929485.1 uncultured Desulfuromonadales bacterium | reverse complement strand
TGGACAGAGTGGACAGAGGGACGCCCTTGATTTTAGGCGTTTCTCCTCCTTTTAATTCTGGCTACCTCCTTCACCATGAATGTCATTGGTGACGTCTATTCGGTATTGCCTCAGAAACGCACGAAATCAAGGGCGTCCCTCTCTTCCCATAAAGGCTACTTTTCATCGGCCTCATCCACAAAAAGAAACCGATAAAGGGGCGGTGAAATCGGCAAGACGTTTTCTGTACGAAGGAGGGACACGACCATGATGCAGTATAAAGGATATTCCGGCAAGGTAGAGTATGATGATGAAGCTGAAATCTTTCACGGCGAGGTGATAGGTCTGCGCGATGTGATTACCTTTCAGGGTAAGACGGTTGATGAGATTAAAAAGGCTTTTCGTGACTCGGTTGACGATTATCTCGACTTTTGCACCCAGCTGGCCCAAGTGCCTGAAAAGCCGTTTACCGGCAAATTCATGCTCCGTTTGACTCCCGACCTGCACCGCAGGGTGTACATAGCAGCCAAGCAGTCAGGCGAAAGTATCAATAGTTGGCTGAATGAGCAACTGAACCATCTCACTGCCAATGTTTGCTGAATCTGTATGTGACAGGTATGTTGCCCATTAAAAACTGACTCTCGCAGAGGGCGCAGAGAAAACCGGTGGAAGCAGAGCAAATGTAAAACCGTATCTCTTGACAAAACGGCAGCGGATGAGGCTTATTCCTGAGGAGTCACTCTGCCGAAACCGGTGGGCAAAAAAACGGTCATCACCGAAAGAGCAATGGTCCCATGAAAATAAACAGGCTCCTGATCCACCTGCACAACGACGTGGACGCATTCTCCCTCAAGCCACGTCACCTCACCCAAATTCGCACGGCTCTCCCGGACATGGATATTACCGTCGCCACCGGGAACAGCGATTTTCTGGACAGACTCCCCCAGGCGGATACCGTTCTGGCGTGGCGCTTCAAAGCGGAATGGTACGAACAAGCCCCGCTGCTCAAGCTCCTCTTCACCCCCGCCGCCGGCCGTGACTGGGTTGCCCAGGACCCTTCCGACCGGGTTAGGACGTTTTACGGCAGCTTTCATGGCAAAATCATGAGCGAGAGTCTCCTTGCCATGATCCTCTATTTCAATCGGCGTCTGCACAACTCCCTTGAAGACCAGAGCCGTCACATCTGGGGACGCCCGGGATATAGCGGCTGCGTCGGGCTCTTCAGCCAAAAGGTGCTGATCGTCGGTTACGGCGCATTGGGGGAATCCATGGCGATGCTGCTGAAGGCGTTCGGTGCAAAGATAATCGGGGTCAGGCGCAATCCGGAACTCAGCGCCGGAAATCCTTGTCTGGAACGGGTGATCTCCTTTGAGCAACTGGAGGAGGAGTTGCCCTTCGCCGATCACCTGATCCTGTTATTGCCCGGGGGAACGGCAACAGACGGGCTCTTCACCGCGAAGCACTTCGCCGCCATGAAGCCGGGAGCTTACCTTTATAATCTGGGACGAGGGAATTGTTACCGGGAGGAAGATCTGTTACTCGCCCTGGCAAGCGGTCCCCTGGCGGGCGCCGCTCTGGATGTCTTCGCCCGGGAGCCGCTTTCTCCCGACTCGCCGCTCTGGGGAATGAGGAATGTGCTGATCACCCCCCACTCCAGCGCCATCAGCCGGGAGTATCTAGATCTCTTCATGGAGGAGTGGCTCGGGATCGTGCTAAAACTGTGAGCTGCCGCGGAAATTTTTTGAGGTGACTGCAATCAGAGGGGTTTTTTCCAAATGGAAAAATGGCTTTCTTCCGGCTCTCCCTGAAAATCAACCAGGTTACTCACAACTCCCCCTTCACGAAGAAGTTGATACTCTCCCCTACCCCGGCAAAATTCCAGAAGAAGCTCATGTTCGCGCCGGGTATGACAGAGTACGATCAGCCAGCCGCCGGGTCGTGTCAACGCCGCCGCCTTTGCCAGAATTTTTTGGGGAGCGAAGTAGCGCAGGGGCAACCCCCATAGCAACAGGTGATAGCGGAGAACCAACGGATAGAAGATGAAAATGATATCCTGCCCCCCGCCCCGGTATTCCAAAAAATCAGCTGTTCTGTAACGTACCTCCGGATTCCCCGTCTGTTCCAGATAAGCCTCTGCATACTCCTGGCGGGTATGAAAACCGGCGTGAATCTGATAACCATCCAACTCCACGCCGGTAAGCTCAACCGGCTCATCTTTTTTACGGTTATGCCATCTTAACCATCGTTCCAGTCCGAACAGATAGTACCAATCTTTCGACCCCACATCCAGGGCCTTGATCCCCCTCTCCTCAGGAAAAGGGAAGGGAAGATCCTGGGTCGCCTGTTCCAGGATATCCAGCAGGTACAGGTTCTTGCGGTACAGGGACGCGGAAGAGAGTCGGGCGAGCGGTTCAAGGTGGTAGCGATGGTAAAGCAGCGCCGCTCGCGCCTCGGCCTCCCGGCGCCCCTGGTGCAGATAGTCAAAAAGCCCTTCCTTGCACTCCTGGTGAAGTTCAGGCTTCCCCCGGGAGCAGCGGACCTTTTTTCGGAGCCAAAAAGAGAGAGCGTTGCCGGGAATTCGTGCAAAGGCCAGCAGGGGCAAGAGCTTCATCAGGGTTTCCCGTCAGATCAAAGTTGATTATCCAGAGCGCCAGGGCGCCCGACTCAAGCCCTCGGGGACTCATCATGCCTCTCGAGAAGAAACATCGTCAACTACGCCGCCATCTTGAAAGGAATGACTTCCTGTTCGATTCGCTCCTTAATCTTTGATTCCAAGCACTCCAGATCGTAATGCGTTTGCAGATTCAGCCAACTTTGGGCGTCGGTGTCGAAAAAACGGGCCAGGCGTAGAGCGGTATCGGCGGTAATGGCTCGAACACCGGCGCAGATTTCGTCGACCCGGCGTTGAGGAACGCCGATGGACTTGGCCAAGCGATAACGGGTAATGTTGAGCGGTTTCAAAAAATCCTCCAGGAGGATTTCTCCCG
>CAIYUY010000081.1 GCA_903929485.1 uncultured Desulfuromonadales bacterium | reverse complement strand
CCCTTCGACAAGCTCAGGGCGAACGGATTCAGGTTTAATAACCGCCTTATTTTCCGTTCGTGGTGAGCCTGTCGAACCATGAACGGAAAATCGATACCGAACATGTTATACGGTACACTCTTTGCTGCGAATCACCTTATGCGGCGCACGCCTTGCGAAACGAGGTCTATATCGATTTAAAGGCGGCCTGATGCGGTTTTTGGAAATTAAACTGCTGTCGGATGAAAACATTTCACCTCGCGTCGTCACATACCTCCGTCATCAGGGCATCGATGTTTTTGATGTCAAGGAATCCGGGTCCCTGTTTAATGCTTATTAGTTGTTTGTAATCCTCTTTTTTGCTGGCCATTCTGTTTTTTGCTTGTCATTCCGTTTCTGCTTGTCATCCTGAGCGTAGCGAAGGATCTGCTTGTCGGACAAAAAGCAGATTCTTCGCTACGCTCAGAATGACAGGCTTTAAAATAAAAGCAGATTCTTCGCTTCCACTCTCCAAAAAGCCGCAATTTCAACGTTGCCATGGCAATCAACGTCCCCTCCCCCCCGGTGGGGGAGAGCCTGTCCTGAGCGAAGTCGAAGGAGACAGGGTGAGGGGGATATGGATGGCGCCAGGCGTGAGGTGCGTGCCATGAACCCGGGACGCATTCTATAACTCAACCGGAAAAACGGCCGCCCGCGGAGTACGGAGAGCATAACAGATTCTCTTATTGAAAATTCGATTGTCCATGAAAGGTTTTTCTGCTAGCGTGAGCCCTGCTGACTAACATCTCCACCCTTGGAATTCGTTCCAGGATAGCTCTGCCTAGCAGATGATACGATGCAGGCAGGCAGTTAAGAGAGGTATCGGGATGGCGACGATCACGTTTGACACACATAAGTACATCAAGACACTGGAAGGTTCCGGGATATCCGAGGTTCAGGCCGAAGCCTTCTCCGTCGCGCAGAAAGAAGCGATGTCGGAAGTAATGGGTTCAACTTTGGCCACCAAGGATGATATTCATCGGCTTGAGTTGGAAATGCGGAAACTGGAGATGCAACTGGTGGTAATGAAATGGATGCTCGGCACAGTACTTGGCGGCATCGTCGCGCTTGTCATGAAGGCGTTCTTTGTCTGATGTTCAGGCCCGGTCATCCTGCTCTTTGCTTGTCATCCTGAGCGGAGCAGGGGTCTGCTGGTAGGGCATATGGCCATACGCCCCTACGGAATCGGTATATTCTTGTGGGTCTGCCGTGAAAACTTCCCGAACTTCCGGACTGAGGATCACCAAGGCCGGGGCGGTCTACGTGGGGGTCACCCTGTTGCTGGGATTCGCCGCGGTGAATACCGGCAACAACCTCCTCTTCCTGGTGGTCTCGGCGCTCCTGGCCTTCATGGCGCTCTCCGGCGTCTTCGGATGGCGGAATATCAGGGGTTTGCATGCCGTCGTGGCGTTCCCCGACGAACTTTACGCCGGCCGGGAGTGCTTCGTGACACTCCGTCTGGAAAACCGGAAACGGTATCTCCCCTCTTTTCTCCTGGATCTTACCCTCACCAGTGGCGGTTCGGCCTCTTTCTTCATGATTCCCCGTAACGGAAGGGAGACGGAAATTCTCCCCCTCACCCTTCCCCGGCGAGGGGCGCAGACGCTTCCCTGGGCTCGTGTCTCATCTCCTTTTCCTGTCAACTTTTTCGTCCGGTGGACCGGGATCCCGGTGGATGGCCGCTGTATCGTTTTCCCTCAACCGTTGCCGTGGGACATGGCTGACACCGAAGGTGACCGCCGCTGGGGGGTGGGGGATAATTTGCGCCGGAAAGGGGGCGACGGGGAGCTTCTCACGATCTCCGACTACACCGGGGGGGAGCCGTTGAAGCTGATCCACTGGCGGCTCTCGGCTCGTTCCCAGGGGCTCAAGGTGAAGGAGCTCTCCGCGCCGGCGGAGGAGCCGGTTATGGTCGATCCCCTGCTCCTTCCCGGCGGCCTGGAAGAACAATTATCTCGAGCCGCCTGGCTGATCAACCGGCTCATGGGCCACCGGCAGCTCCCGGTGGGGCTCCGGCTGGGAGAGCGGGTCATTGCTCCGGGGGAATCCCGCCGGCACCGACTCCGGTTACTGACGGCGCTGGGGTGTTATGATCCGGCTTGACCTCGTCCTTCTCCTCATGGCCCTGGCGGTGAGCCTTGTGGGCTTCATTCCCCTCTTCCCTTGGCTTGGTACGGTTCCGAAGCTGTTCCTCCCCGGCGCCATGCTGGTCAGACTTTTTACCCAACGGCACGGGTACAGGCTGGACCACCGGTTTGTGACCGTCGGCTCGGTGGCGATGTTTATCTTCTATCTACTCAGGTTTTCCCTGGCCGATATTGTCGGCCCGGCGGTTAATCTTCTCGTCATGCTCCTGGGTGTCCGGTTTTTGGGGGAGGGGAGCGCCAGGAATTATCTCCAGCTCTTCCTCCTGGCCCTTTTCTGTCTGGCCGCCTCCTCCCTCTATTCACTGGATCCGCTCTTCATGCTCTACCTTGGGCTTCAGGTGATCATCTTTCCCATCGCCCTGGTCCTCCTGACCTGCCATGACCGCGACCCCTCCGCCATCCTCGTCCCTGCACGGTTTCGCTCCCTGCTTTCCATCCCGCTGGTCATGCTGGCGTTTTCCGTCCCGCTTCTCCTCTTTTTCTTCATTATCCTCCCCCGGACCCAGGTTCCCCTCTGGAATTTTTTGGCGGGCTCGGCGTCCAAAACAACAGGTTTTTCCGAGACCGTGCGGCCGGGGAGCAACGCCACCGTGGGGGAGAGCAAGAGCGTCGTCTTTCGGGCGGAGTGCGTCAGGCTTTCCCCCGGTGAGCTCTACTGGCGGGGGATAACGCTGAACCGGTTTGACGGCGCCGTCTGGTCCCGCCGGGAACCGCCAGCCGGGGAGCGTTTCGCTCCGGGGAAGGGGAGGGTGGTGACGCAGCAATTCATCCTTGAGCCGGTGAGTCCGCGGTACCTTGTCGCCCTGGACAAACCTGGTCAGCTTTCCGGTCAGCGGGGGGTCATCTCGGCTCCGGACTTTACCCTGAGCCGGCGGACTCCGTCGGGTGGACGGAGCGCCTACAGGGTGGACTCCGTCGTCACCCCCATGACCCGGGGACGTCTTGGATCGGAGCGGGAGTTTTACCTGCAACTGCCGGAGCGGATACCACCCTGGTTTCGGGAGCAGGGGAGGGTTCTCAGGGAAAGAGGCGGGAGTGACGGTGAGCGGCTGACCGGGGTGGAAACTCTCTTTCGGGGAGAGCATCTTCTCTACGCCACGACGGGACTTCCCGTGTCGGGAGAGCCGCTGGTGGAGTTTCTTACGAAGAACAAGCGGGGGAACTGTGAATTCTTCGCCTCTTCCTGCGCCCTGCTTCTTCGGTTGGCCGGGGTTCCCGCCCGCCTGGTGGGAGGATATCTGGGGGGAGAGTATAATCAGCTGGGTGGCTACTATGTGGTGACAGGGGAGCAGGCTCATGTCTGGGTGGAAGCGTACCTGGAGGGAACGGGGTGGGTCCGGGTCGATCCGACCAGGTGGGCGGTGAACGGGGGTGATCTGGGGAGGGGAGCCGGGCGGGGGGCGTTTCGATCGTTTCTGTTGGCGGCGGATACCATAACGTACTTCTGGAATCGCCAGGTCATTACCTACGATCTGGAACGGCAGATGGAGCTGTTTACCGAGACGGGGCGGCGTCTGCAAGGAACCCGTCTGCCGGCTCCGAAGAGGTTCTTGACGTTCATGCTTCCGGCAGCCATGCTGGTTTTTCTCTGGTGGGGCGTCCTCCTCCTCCGGCGGCGCCCCTCGCGGGAGGCGCGGCTGATCAAGGCCTTCATGGCGGAGCTCCGGCGGCTGTATGGGGTCGAGGCTTCACCGGATGCGGGGTTGCGGGAGTTGACCGCAGGGATTGATTCTCCGGATCCGGCGAGGTTCGTGGAGATTCATAACGGCGCACTCTACCGGGATCGGCCACTGCTGCCGGAGGAGATGAGGGAGCTGCGCGGAATTCTCAGGAGGATGAAAAAAGGTGAAAGGTGATCGCCTCCACGAGTGCGGTGAATTTTGCAGCGAAAAGGGCAAGATGGAGATGGAGATCCAGCTCCGCCGGACAAAGAGAAATAGCCGTTTCCAGTTCCAGGGCGCTCTGCATCAGTTCCCGCGCACCCAAGAGTCCCAGCAATCCGCGCAGGGAGTGGAGCCGGCCGACGGCGGCGTCCCGATTTCCGCGGGCCAGATCGTCCAGGATCTTTTGCGGTTCATCCACGTAGATGTCGGCAAACTGTCGTAACAGCTCCAGAAACAGCTCAAGGTCGTTTGCCGTGGCAAGGGCCGCGCTGCGGCTATTGATGCCGGGAATGGCGGGGAACTCCGCCTCCGCCGTACTGCTGTGAAAATTCATTGTTCCCCCGGAGAAGTAGGTGTAGTATCCGACAGATGTCTTAATGCTGTCGACCGTGAACGTACTAATGGCTGTAAAAGGAAGTGTACCATGAAAAAAGTGCTCATAGCCGATGATCACGCGATCTTTCGCGAGGGGCTCAAGAGGCTTGTGGCTAAAACCGGTGACTTTATGGTCACCCATGAGGCGGCGGACGGTATCGAGGCATTGAGGTACGTCCGGGAAATTGATTTCGATCTGGTTATTCTCGATATCTCCATCCCGGGTCGGAGCGGTCTTGATGTTCTCATGGATATCAGGAAGTTCAAGCCGAAGCTGCCGGTTCTTATCATGAGCATGTATCCGGAGGAGCAGTTTGCTCTCCGGGCATATAAGGTCGGCGCAGCGGGGTATCTGACCAAGGGAGGAGCCGCCGACGAACTCTTCACTGCACTCCGGAGGATCGCGGCGGGGAAACGTTATGTAAGTCAGGCCTTGGCCGAGGCGTTGGCTGACGGCTTGGGGAGCGAAATCGAAAAACCGCTCCATGATGAGCTCTCCCTCCGCGAATACCAAGTTCTCTGCAAGATCGCCAACGGCGTCAAGCCGCAGCAGGTAGCCGATGAACTGGGGATGGGAGTCAAGACCGTGGGGACCTACCGCGCCCGTATCCTGCAGAAGATGCATATGAAAAGCAATGCCGAGCTGACCCGGTATGCTCTGGAGCATGGCTTGTCATGAGCCTTGGTTACACCCCATCCTTCCCGTAACGTTCTCCCACCTCGCTCGTCCCCGTCAGTTGCCGGTATCGTTATCCGCCGGTTGCTGAGCGGTTATCGTTATTTGTACTGAAAATACCTACGGCAATTCAGGTAATTTCCTTGGAATAATTCAGGTTAAACCTGACATAGTATCCCTTTCGGATGGGTTATAGTCATGCGCTTTCGTTTGTTCATATCCATGGATCAAGGGAGATTCGGCATGAAGTGGTATTATAACCTGAGACTCAGCACGAAACTGTTCAGCGGCTTCATTACCGTGGCCCTCATCGCCATAATCATCGGCGGAATCGGGGTTCGTAATATTTACGAGAATAATGCCGACGATACCATTGTCTATGAAAAGATCACGGCGCCGCTGGCCACGCTACAGGATATGACCTGCTCCTATCTGCAGATCCGGATCAACGTGCGGGACATGGTGCTGGATCCGGAAGAATCTAAAACCAAGATTAAAATTCAGACCATAAAAGAGTTGTTGACGAAAATCGACACCGACGCCGTCGCCTTGGGAAAAACGAACTCCACCATGGAGGGGCAGTCGCACTTCGAGAACTTCACCGACGCCTGGCAAGAGTACAAGGTGGAGTTGGGCAAGTTGCTGGAGGCGGGCGCCCGGGGGAAGGACGACGAAGTCAAGGTCATTATGAAGGGAGGAGTGCACACCTACGGTATAAGCGCCTTCGATGCCCTGAATCAGCTGGTGGATGCCAAGGTGAAGCAGGCCAAGCAGAAGGCCGATACCAACCGCGCCGAGGGGGAGATGACCGCACGATTCATGATCATCTTCACGCTACTCGGCGCCTGCCTGGCTCTGGCTATCGGCTTCTTCATCAGGCGCAACGTCAAATTTCAACTGGGAGGAGATCCCCTGGATGTGGTCGCAATCGCCCGTAAAGTGGCGGCGGGGGATCTGGAGATGGAGATCGACATCCAGGGGAAGCGGGACGACAGCCTCATCGTCGCCATGAGCAGCATGGTGGAGACCATTCGGGCGCTGGTGGCCGATGCGGAACTGCTGACCCATGCCGCGGTCTCCGGCAAGCTGGCGTCTCGGGCCGATGCGACCAAGCACCAGGGGGAGTTCCAAAAGATCGTGGTCGGCTTCAATGAGACCCTGGACGCCATTATCGGCCCCCTTAATGTGGCGGCCGAGTACGTGGATCGGATCTCCAAGGGGGATATTCCTTCCAAGATTACCGAAAATTATCAGGGGGACTTCAACGAGGTCAAACTCAATCTGAATAACTGCATCGACAATATCAATGCCCTCATCGCCGATGGCGATGGTCTGGCCCAGGCGGCCATTGAGGGGAAATTATCCACTCGCGCCAACGCCGCCCGACATCAGGGTGACTTTAAGAAGATTATGGTTGGTTTCAACGATACCCTGGACGCCATCATCCATCCCCTGAACATGGCGGCCGAGTACGTGGATCGGATCTCCAAGGGGGATATTCCTCCCAAGATTACCGAAAGTTATCAGGGGGACTTCAACGAGGTCAAACTCAATCTGAATAACTGCATCGACAACATCACCCTCCTGGTCGCCGACGCGGATCTTCAGGCCCAGGCCGCCGTGGCCGGCCGTCTTGACTCCCGGGTGGAACTCACCCGGCACCAGGGGGATTACCGCAAAATCATGGCCGGTTTCAATGATACCCTGGACGCCGTCATCGGCCCCCTGAACATGGCCGCCGAATACGTGGACCGGATCTCCAAGGGGGATATCCCCCCCAAGATCACCGCCGAATATAGGGGTGATTTCAACGAAATCAAGCTCAATCTGAACAACTGCATCGACAATATCAACCTCCTCATTGTAGACGCGGATCTTCAGACAGGCGCCGCTTTGGCCGGGAACCTGTCAAAACGGACCGACCCCTCCCGGCACATGGGGGCTTTCCAGCGGATAGTGGTCGGTTTCAATGAAACCCTGGATGCCGTCATCGGCCCTTTAAGCGTGGCGGCAGAGTACGTGGACCGGATCTCCAAAGGGGATATTCCTCCCAAGATTACGGCGGAGTATCGTGGGGAGTTCAACGAGATCAAGCTCAACCTCAATAACTGCATAAATAACGTCAATGCTCTTGTGGCCGACTCCACGATGCTCTCTCGGTCGGCGGTGGCGGGAAAACTGGCGATTCGCGCCGATGAATCGAAACATTCAGGCGACTTCCGGAAGATTATTCGGGGGGTCAACGCCACCATAAATCGGCTCGTGGGGCTCCTGGATACCATGCCGACGCCGGCAATGATTATTGATAACGATTTCACGATCACGTACATGAACGAAATCGCGGCGAAAGTCGGCGGCAAGACCCCTTCCCAGGTCATGGGGACCAAATGTTACGATCACTTCAAGACCTCCGACTGCGGAACGCAGAAATGCGCCTGTCAGCGCGCCATATCAGGTGGGGATGTTTCGTTTGGGGAAACGGATGCGCATCCCTCCAGTGGTATCGATCTTGAAGTCGCCTACACCGCCGTCCCGCTGAGAAATGAAGCCGGTGAGATCGTCGGCGCCTTCGAGATTGTGACGGATCAGACGGAAATGAAAAAAGCCTTGCGCCTTTCCGCCAAGATTGCCGAATACCAGGATAATGAGACTCAAAAACTTGTCGGAAGTCTGGGCAAGCTTGCCAAGGGGGATACCGATTTTACCGTTGTCACCGAACCGGCGGACCAGGATACTCAACACGTAAAACAGACATTCGATGCCATCGCCCTGGCGGTCCATACCTGTGTCACCGTTGTCAACACCCTCGTCGCCGACGTCAATCACCTGACCCAGAGCGCGGTGGAAGGGAAACTGACCAACCGGGCCGATCCCTCCCGGCACCAGGGGGACTACAGAAAGATCGTGGTCGGCTTTAACGATACACTTGACGCCATCATCACCCCCCTGAACGTGGCGGGCGAGTATCTGGATCGAATCTCCAAGGGGGATATGCCCCCCAAGATCACGGCCGGGTATCGTGGAGATTTCAACGAGATCAAGCTCAACCTGAACAACTGCATAAACAACATCACCCTTCTCATCGACGACGTAAACCTTCAGGCCCGCTCCGCCGTTGCCGGTCAGCTGGCCTCCCGGGTGGACGCCACCCGGCACCAGGGGGATTACGGCAAGATCGTGGCCGGCTTCAACGATACTCTGGACGCCATCATCACCCCCCTGAACATGGCCGCCGAGTATGTGGACAGGATCTCGGATGGGGATATGCCGCCGCTCATCACCGCTACCTACCAGGGTGACTTCAACGGGATCAAGAACAACTTGAACGATCTGATCAAGGCCATGAATCTTATCACCGCCGGCGCCCGGGAGCTTTCCCAGGGAAATCTCATGGTGGAGTTTAGCGAGCGCTCCAAAAACGACGAGCTGCTCCAGGCGCTCACCGCCATGGTCCGGCAGCTGACCTCGGTGGTGGGGGAGGTGAAGTCCGCCGCCGACAGCGTGGCCGCCGGTTCCCGGGAGATGAGCAGCGGGGCGGATACTCTTTCCCAGGGAGCCTCCCAACAGGCCGCCGCCGCCGAGCAGGCTTCCTCCTCCATGGAGCAGATGACCTCCAACATCCGGCAGAACGCCGATAATGCTCAACAGACCGACAAGATCGCCGTACTGGCCTCCGAAGACGCCAAGGCCGGCGGCATTGCCGTGGCCGAGACCGTGGCCGCCATGAGGGAGATTGCAGGGAAAATCACGGTCGTGGAAGAGATTGCCCGGCAGACCAACATGCTGGCCCTGAACGCCGCCATCGAGGCGGCCCGGGCCGGGGAGCATGGCAAGGGGTTCGCCGTGGTCGCCTCCGAGGTGCGCAAACTGGCGGAACGGAGCCAGCTGGCGGCCAGGGAAATATCTCAACTCTCCGCCACCAGCGTGGAGGTGGCGGAGCGGGCCGGGGAGATGCTGGGTAAGATCGTCCCGGATATCCAGAAGACCGCGGAACTGGTGCAGGAGATCAATGCTTCCAGCCGGGAGCAGGATTCGGGAGCAGGGCAGATCAACAAGGCGATCCAGCAGCTGGACCGGGTGATCCAGCAGAACGCCTCCGCCGCCGAGGAGATGGCGTCCACCGCAGAGGAGCTCTCTTCCCAGGCGGAGCAGCTCCAGAGAGCCGTGGCCTTCTTCAAAATCGGCAACGGCAGCGCCAACTCCCTTTCCGTCAAGACGATGGTCCGGTCGGGGAGGGTTACGGGTAAAAGATTACCTGAACGACATTTTGCGATAGCCCAAGCCGGAACCAAATAGGAAAAACCAGGTCAAAGGCAATGGAACGTTGTAAGCGCCTAAAGGAGGAGATTGAGGGGGGGAACCATCCGCATGGGGGCGGTGAACTGCCGGTCCCGGTAGCCTTGGGGGAGTGGCGGGAAGGGGGCGGCGGCGTCCAGGGCCCGGAGGATCTTGCCGTCAAACTCCCGGTCGCCGGAGCTCTGTTCCAGTATCCGATTCAGCAGTTCGCCGTTAGGGCCGATGACCACGGTGAGGACCGGGATGGTGGGGGTGCGGATGCCGCCGGCGCCCACCAGCCACCACTGTTCATTGACCTTGCGAAGCAGGGTGAAATAGTACTGCTTGATATCGTCCCGCAGAGTTCGTCCTTCGGCCAGAGTGCTGAAGCGCCCCAGGGAGAGCCCTAATCCCAGGGATGATTGCTCCAAGAGCTCCGGTTGTTCCTTTCCGCCGGCTACGGCCTCCCTTACCGTCTGGGTGAGCTCCTCCGCCTCTGTCGCCGGAGGAGGGGGGGGCGGTTCCGGCTTTGGTGGAGTTACCGGTTCCGGTGGAGCGCTCTCCGTGGACGCGGGTTCAGGTTCCGGCTGGGGGGGGGAGGGGGAAAGTGACGGAATCGTACTCAAATCAACGGAGATGGCGGATGGCAGGGAGCTGCCGGTTCGCTTTCCCGGCAGATAGATCAACGGGATGAGCGCCAGATGGAGGAGCAGGGAGAAGGTCAGCGTCAGGAGGAACAGGCTATTGCGACGCACCGCAACCGCTTCTCCGGTCAGAGGCGTTTGCGGAGCAAGCTGCTCAAATTCGCGGTCGATCTGCTCGTCCATCCCCTTTCACCCTTCACAACCTGGGCGCGGCAAGCCGCGCCCCTACGTTTCACCATTCACCGCCTTTACGCCTTGAATTTGTTTTCGGTTCCGGCGCGCAGGCGGGTGATGTTTTCCTTATGCTTCCAGATCACCAGGAGGGAGATGACAACGGACATGACGATGATGGGAGGGCGTCGGTCCAGCCCGGCGATGAGGAAGGGGATGACTCCGGCGGCGATGATTGAGCCCAGGGAGATGTAGCGTCGGGAGGCCACCACGGCGATGAAGATAGCCACGGCGATGCCGACGCTGGGGGGTGAAACCCCGAGAAAGACCCCCAGGGCGGTGGCAACCCCCTTTCCCCCTTTGAAGCGGAGGAACAGGGTATAGACGTGACCCAGGAACGCGGCGGCTCCGACGGCGGCAATGACGGTGTCGGCGAGACCCAGTCGCTTTGCGACCAACACGGGAATAAGCCCCTTGAGGCAGTCCCCCACCAGGGTCAGGATACCGATGTTTCTTCCCAGGGTCCGGTAGACGTTGGTGGCGCCGATGTTGCCGCTGCCGCTGTTCCGGATATCCACCCCGGCGCTCTTGGCCAGGAGCAGGCCGGTAGGGATGGAGCCCAGCAGGTAGGCGCCGATGATGAGAAGGATGTTTTGCAACACGCTGTTCTCCGTGAACGGTTTTGGATGCAAAGGCATTCTAAAACATTTAACGGCGGGGCGCAAGGGGAAGGAGGAGGGCAGCTGATTTCAACTTGACAGAATAGCCAGGCGCAACCATAATGGTTTCATTATGGTTGGAGGTTGACATGGCTACTACATTGACTCTGAAAAACATTCCTGATGTTGTCTATTCCCGGCTCAAGTTTTCCGCGCAAGCGCATCGCCGCAGCATGAATAGCGAAGCGATAGTCTGTCTTGAGGCGGCACTGTTACCGGCAAAGGTGACGCCCGCCGAAAGATTGGCCCGCGCCAGGGAGCTGCGTACGGATTTGCCCCAGGGATATTTTCGAGAGTCTGATATTGACGAACTGAAGCGCGAGGGGCGACCATGATAGTGATTGATTCCAACGTGTTGGCATACTTCGAGGGGCGACCATGATTGTGGTTGATTCCAACGTGTTGGCATACTTTTACCTCCCTGGCGAGCGTACCGCCGCTGCCGAGGCCCTGTTTGAGCGAGATCCGGAATGGGCGGTCCCCGTTCTTTGGCGTAGCGAGTTTCGCAACATTCTGGCGGGTTATATCAGGTGGAAAAGCCTCACCTTCGATCAGGCATGTGCTCTGCAAAGCGAGGCGGAAAGTCTGCTTTCGGGCTCGGAGTTTGAGGTCGATTCGCGTGCGGTCCTTGAGCTGGTGCGTGACAGTGACTGCTCGGCGTACGACTGTGAGTTCATTGCGTTGGCGATCAAGCTTACCACGAAGCTGGTGACGGCGGACAAGAAGCTTCTCCGCGCATTCCCCACCCACACAATGGCGCTGACGGCGGGGTGATATTCTTTCATTGACAATATTTCTGACGATTTTAATTCGATTTCGGCTTTAGCTGGATCTCCCCCGGACTTCTCTCAACAACTTACACAACTTACCAACGTCCCGCCAATTCACGCCAATTCAAATATGTTAAGTACGTCCCGGTCGGTCCACGTCCCGGTCGGTCCAGAAAAGGCATCTTTCCTCACGACCACCACCGATCCGACTTTAGAGAAGAACGCCTCTCCTGACTACTCATCAAGACGCTAACCGACTGTCTTGCTGTATTTTTTTGAGTAAGTAAATATGTTAAGCACGTCCCGGTTAGACACAATATGTTACCTGATTGCTACTCATCTGAGGCTTATGGTTCGACAAGCTCACCATGAACGGAAAATCGGCCAGTTGCAGAGCTGAAAACCGTTCGTCCTGAGCCTGTCGAAGGATGAACGGTTTTCAGCCGCAGATTAGTAGCAATCAGGATATGTTAAGTACGTCCCGGTCGGCACGGTCGGCACCCGGTCGGCATTTTTGCAATTTGTTATATCTGCCAGCCGATCATATCGGTGACGTCAACGATATGATCGGCCCGGTTTCAGTCGTTTTTCCGGTTAATCAAATTCACTATAACCTTGACGATGGTCTCCTG
>CAIYUY010000080.1 GCA_903929485.1 uncultured Desulfuromonadales bacterium | reverse complement strand
TGGGGTCGTGAGCGGGTTGCCGGCAACGGCGGGGAACTATAAGTTTACAATCACCGTGAAGGATTCGGTTGGTGCGGTCTCCACCAAGGCGATGAGTCTCACCGTTACCGATCCTCTTTCCGTGACAACCGGTTCGATTTCCGACATGAAGACCAATGTTCCGGTGAGCGTCACCGTTCAGGCGACGGGGGGCACCCTGCCGTATACCTGGTCTCTGGCGGCCGGAACTTTGCCGGACGGCTTGATCTTGAATGCCGGCGGCGGTACGGTCTCGGGGACGCCGACCAAGGCCGGTAGCTATAGCTTCACCATTCAGGTTGCCGACACCGCCGGCAACACGGCCAACAAGGTCTATTCCGTCGCCGTCCGCGATCCGCTGCTGATAACCAGCACTGTGCTGAAATCATGGGAAACGAATCAGGCGGGGTACGTGGAGACCCTCACCGGGACCGGAGGCTCCGCGCCGTACGAATGGGTGCTGAAAGCCGGAGATATTCTCCCCGCGGGGCTGATTCTTAATCCCGCAACCGGGGTGATCAGCGGTAAGCCGACTACCGCCGGAACCTTCAACTTCACCATAGAACTTTCCGATTCGGCTCCGGTGCCGGAAAAAGTGACCAAGCAGCTGAGCATTATCATTGCTAATTCCATGGTTGTGGTTAACAGTTCCATCCCCGGATTTACCGCCAATTTTGCCAAGAGTGTCACCCTTACGGCCACCGGGGGGACCGCGCCACTGACATGGACCAGCACTGTAATGCCGACCGGATTGGCCCTTGATAAGAATACCGGGATAATTTCGGGGACAGCGTCCACCGCCGGGACGGTCACGACTATCGTTACGGTGACCGATTTTACCGGAAGAACTGCGAGTAAATCATTCGGTATTACCGTATATTCCCAATTACAGATACTGACAAATGCGGTGAAACCCTGGACTCAGGGAGTTGGCGCTTATCATGATGTTCTGAAACTCAGTGGCGGCACCGGGCCATACTTTTGCGAATGGCAGGGGAGCATACCCGATGGGCTTGCACTCAGCTCTTCAACGGGTGAATTTACCGGCACTCCATCAAGAGCCGGTTCATATGCGCCTTTGGTGTTTGTTACCGACGCCAATGGAGCGACCGTCTCCGCAACCATAGCTTTTTTGATAAATTCTCCCTTGAAATTCAGCCCATTGCCGCTTCCCTCGACTCAGGTGGGAGTGCTCTATAACGCCTCTCTCAGCTTGACCGGCGGCACCGCCCCCATAACCTGGAAAATCATCAGTGGCGTTCTCCCGGGCGGCCTCATTCTTGATTCTTTTACCGGGGTCATCAGCGGCATACCGACAGTATCGGGCACGTCGAACTTTACCGTGCAGGTAACCGACGCTACCGGTGCAACTCAAAGCCAGGCTACCGGTATCACCATTGCCTCTCCGCCTGCTATCGGCACAACGTCCATCTCCGATATGAAAACCGGCATCCCGGTGAGTTTCTCCCTTCAGGCGAGTGGCGGCACGCTGCCGTATGTCTGGTCGGTTGCCGCAGGGTCACTTCCCACCGGCCTGACGCTGAATACGGGAGGGGGCACCATCGCCGGGACACCCAGTCAGGCGGGTAATTACAGCTTTACCCTGCAGGTGACCGACGGGGCCGGAAATATCGGTAAGCAGGTCTATCGTGTGGTAGTGCGCGACCCGCTTTTGATCACCAACTCACAACTCAAATCGTGGCAAGTTTCACTGGCCGGGTACGTGGAGACCCTCACCGGCACCGGAGGCGTTGCCCCCTATCTCTGGAGCATCTCTTCCGGGTCACTTCCTCCCGGGCTGACCCTGGGCAGCGCCACCGGCGTCATCAGCGGTAATCCGACAGATGTCGGTTCCTCGACCTTTACCATGGAACTCTCCGACGCGAATTCCGAGAAGGTCACCAAGCAGTTTACGATTGTCATCACGAAGGATATGACGATTCAGTCTATCCCGCCGGAGATCGCAACGAATAACGTAGCCACGTACACTCTTGGTTCAACGGTCAGCTTTACCCTCCTGGCGCCCGGAGGCACCCTGCCGACCACGTGGCAGAGCACGACGCTCCCTGCCGGATTAACCCTAAATGCCACTACCGGCATCGTCAGCGGGATACCGACCACAGTCGGGACAGTCGCGACCGTTTTAACGGTGACCGATTATTCCGGACGAACCGCTAATAAGACCATATCCCTGGTAATTAATGACCCGGCGCAAGCGAATAATCTCCGTTTCCTTGATGCAAGCTCTGCAACCATCTATTCCCTTGATTTCGGTGCGCCACAAAAAGGAACAAGTGTCACCACGTCGATCAAGGTAACGAATCTTGGTTCATCGGCGGTAAAGATAGCTTCCCTGTCGATTCTCAATAGTCAGGCATTCACCGTCATTAACGATGCGCCGTTTACTCTCAAGCCCGGCGATACATCTTCTCTTATCTCCATCGTCTACTCGCCTTTGGCCACACAGGTCTATAGCGCTGTATTGGCCCTCACTGGAGCCGATGGCTTTATCTATAATCTCTCCTTGACCGGTTCAGAGGCCGGGGTGCAAAACATCGCACCGATTGCTTCCGGCGGTGGCGGTGGCGGCGGCTGTTTCATCGCCACGGCGGCCTACGGCAGCTACCTTGATCCCCATGTGAACGTGCTCCGGAATTTCCGTGACCATCTGCTGCTGAAATCACCCCTGGGCGCGTCGTTCGTCAAATTCTACTACGCCGAAAGCCCCCGAATTGCCGACGTTATCCGCGAACACGACTCCTTGCGCTTCGTGACGCGCCTGCTCCTGACGCCGGTTATTTACGGCGTCGAGTATCCGTTGGTTTCCCTTTTCGCCCTGCTCTTTATTGCCTTCCTGACGGCGCGACTTTTGAAAGGAAGAAAAACTACACTCAAGGAGAATGTATGCAACTGAATGGCAAATTGATGATTGTGGGCTTGACCGGCGCTCTTGCCGCATGTAGCTCGGCATCGCCCACGAAAGAGGAGGTCACCGCCTCCATCAAAAAGATCATGCCGGTAAATTTTGAGGTGGTTCAGGTCACGCCGGTGAAGGAAATTTCCGGTCTCAGCGAGGTGGTTGTTCTCATTGATAAACAGCCGGTGGTCTTCTATACGGATAAAAGCGGTAAATACGTCCTTTCCGGGAGCATGGTGGCCGTGGATACCAAGCAGAACCTGACCCTGGAGACACAGAAGAAATTCAAGAGCGGTGAAGCGAAACCCGCCCCGGCTTCTCCCCCCCCCGCGGCAGAGAAGTAGCCCTTTTTTTCAGGGTAGCGACCAAGAAGGGCAACCCGTGACGGTTGCCCTTCTTGGTGAAAGATGGTATTGATTGTCTGCATTGTTCCCAGCCTTATCCACTCCAGGAGGTTTCCATGCCGCACGTGCAACGACGGCTTGAAGAACGGTTTACCTATGGCAATTACCGTATCTGGCCGGAAAACGAGCGGTGGGAACTGATAAACGGTGTGGCGTATGATATGTCCCCGGCGCCGTCACGATCTCATCAGAATATTTTAGGAGAACTATTTTTTCAGTTTCGTTCTCAGCTTGCTGATCGAATGTGCCGTGCGTATCTGGCCCCCTTCGATGTCCGGCTTCCGGAGGGGGACGAGGTTGATGACGATATCGTCACCGTGGTCCAGCCTGATATCGTGGTTGTCTGCGACCGGAACAAACTGGATGACAAAGGGTGCAAAGGCGCCCCGGACCTGATCATCGAAATTATCTCACCATCAACGGCTTCAAAAGATCTTCATGAAAAGTTCAAGCTCTACGAGCGTGCAGGTGTCAAGGAGTATTGGATCGTTCATCCCCGGGACAGGACAGTCATGGTGTTCCGACGGGAAAGTGACGGGTTCGGCCGGGCGGCCATGTTCGCCGGAGAGGAACAGATAAAGGTCCCCTTGCTGGGAGACCTGGTCATTGATTTGAAACAGGCGTTTTCTGCTGATGAATAAACCTAACCCGGACAAGCCGGAACCGAATAGGACGCGGATAAATGCTGATGAACGCGGATCTAAAACATAAGGTGATTCGCAGCAAAGAGTGTACCGTATAACATGTTCGGTATCGATTTTCCGTTCATGGTTCGACAGGCTCACCACGAACGGAAAATAAGGCGGTTATTAAACCTGAATCCGTTCGCCCTGAGCTTGTCGAAGGG
>CAIYUY010000079.1 GCA_903929485.1 uncultured Desulfuromonadales bacterium | reverse complement strand
CGCTGACCGGTGATCTCGGCCACCGGTGACGCCTCCTCGAATGGGGCGGTATCCCATGGAGGGAAGAGTAGAATCTCGGGACCGGTACCGGCATAGAAGAGGAGCTCCCGGTAAAAAATCTCGGCGCTCTCGGCATCGGATGCGATGACAAGGAACCGACGCTTGACCAGGGGAAGGAGCCGGGCCAGCAGCCAGGCGGGAGCCGACCCCTTGAGTCCGGAAACGACACAGCGCCCCCCTTCCATGGCAAGGGCGCCGGCAATGGTCCGGAACTGTTCCGGAAGAGTCAAACTGCTTGAAGCGATCATACTGCTGCTGTTCCTTTCAGGGGGATCAGGGTGACAAGAACGATCTCCGGCGGCATGTTGAAGCGTATGGGGAAAATACTTTCCCCCAGGCCGCCATTGACGATGAGGGTCGTTTCCCCCCGTTGGAACTCGCCGTAATCCCATGGGGGAAGAAACCCCATATCCGGCGCCCAGAGCGCCCCCACCAAGGGTATCCGGATCTGCCCCCCGTGAGTATGTCCGGCAAGGAGCAGACCGACGCCGGCCCTGGCCGCCCTGGGAAAGAGAATCGGTGAATGAGCAAGGAGAATAACGGGGGCGCTGTCCTTGGTTCCCGACAGCGCGCGAGTCAGACGCTCCTTGCCGCTGATGGGGTCATCCACTCCGGCTATCCAGACATGCTCCCCCCCGCGCGTCAGCGGAATCGCCCTGTTGTCGAGAATCGTTACCCCGGCGGCGCTTAGGAGCCCCGTGACCCGGTAGCCATGCAGGTACGCAGCGTCCCATTCATTGTTGCCGTTCACAAAAAAAAGCGGTTTTGCCCCAAGCCCTGATACCAACTCCAGTGCCGCATCCCCCTGGGGTCGGGACCGGTTGATCAGGTCGCCGGTCAAGGCCACCATGTCGTACCGGTATCGCTTGATAAGAGAAAGGAGTCGAGCCTGGTTTTTGCCGAACCGCTTCTGATGCAGGTCGCTGAGGTGGAGGATGGTAAAGCCGTGGAAAGGGGTGGGAAGATTCCGCACCGGGACGGTATAGCTGATTACCCTGAGGGTGTTCAGCTCGTAGGCCAGATAAGAAGCGAGGGCGGTTCCGCTCCCCAGCAGAAAGGTGCGACGAGAGAGGAGGTTCACGGCGGAGTCGACTCCGGAGCGGACCGGGATGCAAGACCAAGGATGATATTCACTTCGCACCTCCTGCAAGTCAAGCTACTGCATTTTGCGGACAATTGCAAGAAACTGTAGACAATGCGACTCATGACCGGATTTCCGACAATTGCAAGAAACTGTAGACAATGCGGGATTTCATGACCAGAACCAGGGAGCGCGTGCGGCAAAACTTCGGTATTCGGGGAAATTCCCGGTAAGTTTAGCCTCTTCCCATGAGCTGCGCATGAGTTGCAGGACAACGAACAGGAGGAGAAGAAAAGCGTTCAACGTGGAAAAACGGAGCAGGACAACCCCCGTTGCGGCCAGCATCTCCCCCAGGTAGACCGGGTGGCGGACGAAACGATACGGTCCGCCGGTGACGAGGTGGCGCGCCTCGACGGTTATGCTGAAGGCGTGGCGGAGAGTCCAGATCCCCCAGACAGTGAGAGCGGTGGCGGCGGTCATCCACCAGAATATCCCGGAGAGGAGCTGCCGGTTGGCGATCACACGGGGCGCCGGCGGGGAAAGGAGGAGCACAAACGGGAGAAGACCGGCCATCAGGGGGATAACGATTTGCCGTACGCCGCGGGAGCGATCCCGTGGGAGCGATCGGCAATGGAAAGCCGCCATGAGAGCGACAAAGAGCAGACTCTCCGTCAGCCAGAGGGCTTTAAAAGAAAAATAAGGGTACTCCCGAACCCGAATGACCAGAAAAACGCCGAGGGTGACGGTCATGCCGGCCCGGATGAACCGATGGAGCAGCTCCTCGGGGAGATAGCGAGTCAGCCGGCCAAAAGGGTCAAACCACTTTTCAATCTTCATGGCGGGAGTATAACAGGAACCGGTCCGGATGGTACTGTTGATTTTCATGCGTCGCACTCTCCCTGCCTGATGGATTTTCTTAGGATGCCGATGAAGTTTTTTTGTGGTAGGATGGGCATTTAAGGAGGAAAACCATGAAATTAACCATCAAGCCGTCGGATCTGTACTTCAAGTACCATAAAGATACCGCCAACCGGCATGCCCCAAAATTTTCAGGGAAACCCGATCCTGCCCCCTTTGACCGGGACGACATCTACGAAGTCCTCCCCATGTTGCAGGAGGTGATGAACGAACTGGGGCTCGACGACCAGCGCAGCCTGCATCAGGTGGAGGAGATCCTGGTCCGAAACCTCCCCGGCTTCATCACCAGCCGGGAAGAGGTCTTCGACTTCCTTTTGGGGACGGCCCATGATGTTTTGGAGCCTCCCCGCTAGATTCCGCACGGACAATTCAACGGACAATTCAAGTGCGCCGGCACGAGACGTGACAAACAATTTCACCAGAGGAACTAATAGAATGGCTGAACAGGAGTTGTACTGGAAAGCGGAGAATCAGGAAGAGCGGTTGGCGGAACTGACGGGAACGGACGAGACGGCACGGGACCTACCGCTGCGGCGGGATGTCCGCTCCCTGGGGCGCCTGCTGGGAGAGGTAATCCTGGAGCAGGCCGGCCGATCGGTCTTCGATGCGGAAGAGGAGTTGCGCCGCTTGGCGATCCATCACCGCCAGCTAAACGACCAGCAAGGAGAGGCGTGCCTGGATTTTCCCGGTGAAGAGGAGCTGCAGGAGCGGGGGGTGGGGATCGTCGGTCAGATGACGGTGGGGGAATCCTTCCAGATCGTCAAAGCCTTTGCCACCTACTTCGAGCTGACCAACCTGGCTGAAACCAATCACCGCCGCCGCCGGCAACGAGCCACCCGTCTGAACCAAGGGATTCACGACAAGCCCGGCTCCTTTCGCGGAACCCTCCTGAGGATGCGCGACGCCGGAATCAGCGCCGACGCCGCATTGGCCTTCCTGGCTAAAATCAAGGCTAAACCGGTTTTTACGGCCCATCCCACCGAGGTGACCCGGCGGGTGGCGCTCTTCAAGCGGCGACGTATCGCCCGGAGCCTGGAACTCCTGGATCGACTCCCCCTCACCCATGGCGATGCGGCTCGAAGTCAGCAGGAGATCCTGGCCGAGGTGTCGGCCCTCTGGCAGACCGATGAGGTGCGACGACGGAAGCCTACCGTGGATGACGAGATTCGGATGGGGCTGGACCACTACCCCGACTGCCTCATTGCGCCGCTCCCCATGCTTTATGACGAGATCGCCGAAGCCTTCAAGGAGATCTACGGCAAGGAGATCGCCCCCCGTGATCTCCCCACGCTTCTCACCTTTGGTTCCTGGATCGGCGGAGACCGGGACGGCAATCCCTTTGTCACCGCCGCATCCACCGGCTCCGCCGTGACCCTGGCTCGACTCACGATCTTGGGAATCTACCGGGAAAGGGTTGAAGAGTTGCGGGAACTTCTCACCAGCTCCGCCTGTCAGCGAGGGATCGATCCCGCTATCCCGGCGCTCCTGGCCCGGTATGACGAGCTCATGCCGGAGGTGGTTCCGGTGACCGAGACCCACCCCGACTGCGAACTATATCGGCGACTCCTGGACTACATCCTCCACCGGCTTCAAGTCGCCGCCGACCATCCGGACCACCCCCGCGCCTATCCTCACCCCGAGGATTTCACCACGGATCTCCTTGCCATCCGCTCCAGCCTGGCTGGGCATGATGGCGAACGGATGGCCCGTCAGCTCCTGGATCCGCTCCTGCGCCAGGTGGCCACCTTCGGCTTTCATCTCCACACCCTGGATATTCGCCAGCACGCCGCGGTCCACGCCCGGGCCATGGTGGAACTGGCAGCCGGGGTGCGGGAAGAAAGCATCGGGACGGACAACCTCCCACCGCTCCCATCACCCACAACCATTGAGCTCCTCACCACGCTGCGGGAGATAGCCCGGCTGAAAAGACGTCACCCGCAAGCCATCAGAAGCTATGTCATCAGCGGCGCCACCACGGCCGACGATGTCCGGAACCTTCTCTGGTTGGCCGGGCTCTGCGGGGTGACCTGCGCGGCGTCACCCCAGGGAGAGGACCCCGGGCTCATGCCGGTACCGCTCTTCGAGTCCATCGAGGATCTGCAAAACGCTCCGGAGATCTGTCGCACGCTCTGGAGTTCCCCTGCCTACCGGCCATATCTGGATTCCTGGGGACGGCGCCAGGAGGTGATGCTGGGGTACTCCGACTCCAACAAAGACGGCGGCATGTTCACCAGCTCTTGGGAGCTCTTCAAGACCCACCGGGCCCTTCACCAGGTTGCGGCAGCCTGTCAGGTCACTCTCACCCTCTTCCACGGCCGGGGAGGAACAGTAGGAAGGGGGGGCGGTCCCACCCACCGGGCCATCATCGCCCAGCCACATGGCGCCTTCAGCGGCTCCTTCAAGATCACCGAGCAGGGGGAGGTCATCAACTGGAAGTATTCGGACCCGACCCTGGCGGTGCGAAATCTGGAGCTGATGGTGGCGGCTTCCCTGGAAGCCCTGGCCCAGACCGGTCTCGTTGAGAGCCGGCCGGAATCGGCGTGGGAGGCGGCGTTGGAGGAGATATCCGCCAACGCCTTTTGTTTCTACCGGAAACAGATCGCCGACAACCCGGATATCATCCCTTACTTCGAGCAGGCCACGCCGGTATTGGAGTTCGACCTGGCCAAGATCGGTTCCCGTCCGGCCCGGCGGGGGGAAACAAGAGGGCTGGGTGATCTCCGGGCCATCCCGTGGGGATTCGGCTGGATGCAGAGCCGGCATGTCATTCCCGGCTGGTTCGGCGTCGGCTACGCCCTGGAACAATTTGCCTCCTCGGGAGAAGCCCAGGGTGAACTGCTCGTCGTCATGATGCAACGATTCCCCTTCTTCTACGATCTGATCCGGAATGTGGAGTTGGCCCTCACCAAGGTTGACCTTCCCATCGCACGCCTCTATGCCGGGCTGGTGGCCGATGAAGGACTCCGCACCCGGGTCTTCTCCCTGGTGGCCGAGGAGTATCAGCGGACCAGGAGGATAATTTTGGGGATCACCGGACAAAAACGGCTCATGGAAAACAACCCGGCCCTGGCCCGCTCCATAAGCCTCAGAAATCCCTATGTAGACCCTTTAAGCCTGATCCAGGTGGAGCTCCTTCGGCGCAAACGGAGCGGCGGAGGGAGCGACGACCTTAACTACACCCTGGCAGCCACCATCAACGGTATCGCCGCGGGATTGCGCAACACCGGGTAACCGTCGGCTCTATCTCACCACCAGCTCATCCAGGATGACACTTCCCTGCACCAGCGTCAGAGTTCCCTGAATGATGGTGCCGCCGGCAAGAGCCGTATATGAGGGGCTGTACCCCCCGCGAATCGTAACTCTCTTGTCGGCTGTCGCATGGAGGGAACCGACTTGTACTCCTTCCTTGAGCATGATGAGATCGTCGGGCAGTGCGCTGTCGTAGGCGGACTGCAGATCAGGGTAAGATTTCAGGCCGATCCGGGCCGGCGGGGGGGAGATGGCGACATCGGAGGTAAAAGAGGCATAAAGGCCGTCGCCGGCCGTGGGGTTGCAGAGAAGCAGGACGATCTCCCCGGTTCCGGAATCGGCCGGAATGACGATGGTCGTCCGGCCGTCGCTCTGGATTGGCTGATAGCTGTCGGCAGGGAGGCCGGAACCGGTAAGAGCGCGAAACGCCGTCACCTCCATGCCGGGAGCCCGGCTGATTGCCATGGTAACGCCTGACGGAGTGGTCGGCAACCGAAAATAGGCATAGGAGTAATGGGGGAGCACGACCGCGGGAGATGGGGACGACAAGGAGGTCACCGGAAATGCCCCATACGTCGCCAGGGGAAGATAGCTGGGAATAAAGATCGTCGGAGGATCGATTTCATTGGTGTGGGTCGTCCAGTCACGGCTGTAGAGCCGTGTGACAAAACCGAAGTAATCGGTGGAGAGCCCCGAGGAATACTCCCGGGCAAGGACGCTGTTCAGCACCGGAACCATGGGAATATCTCCCCCTCCGGCGGGAGCGGGGATCAGCGAAAGCTCTTCCCATATTTTCCTCACAACCGGAGCACCATACTGCTCCGTCAGATACCGGTTAAAGAGCCAGCGACCGTATCCTCCCCCCGTGTCCGTACTCACCGCCGTGTCCAGGCTGAGGGTCGAGTTGGCTACGGACGGAGTAAGGTAGTCATAAAGCTGGTTGACCCCGTCATAGAGCTCGTCCTCCATCCAGGTGGCGGTCGCCTCGGCGTACCAGATGTCGAAAAAACAGTTGTAACCGAACTGGATGGAGTGATGGAATTCATGGGCGGCTGTAACCTGCAACGATTCCATGGGGGTATACGGAGCATAAATGGACGAGCTGAAGCTTCTATCCACGACGGTATAGGCGCTATAGCTGACACTCCCCGACGACGCCGGTCCAATCTCCTGGGTATAGCCGTACTCACCGGCTGAGGCCCGATCCTGGAGGTAAACATCATAGGGGGCTCCCGTAGATGCCGCGGGGGGGGAGCGATATCCCATCTTCAGCACCTCGACCCCATAGACGTCGTCAAAAATCCGCGCCGTGGTCTGCGCCCAAGCAGCCGTGGCGGCATCGGCGCCGGAAGTCGCATAGTGAATCCGAAACCTGCCGGAGAGGGAATCAACCGTCTGTTCCGTTCCGGAGAGAACCGGCAGTGCGAGATACTTGGCCAGACTCTTCCGAGTGGTGGTGGACAGGAGTCGCCAATCCCTCCCGAGCCCCCGCCGGAGCGGAGTCCCGCAACGCTCAAGAGGCGCCGCCACCTCTGTCGCCTGGGAGAGCGCTCCACTGGAGCCGCGCGACCCGCCCTCACCGAAGCGAGTCAGATAGTAATCGTCCAGAGCTCCGGCCAGGAGCGTGGCTGGTAGAGTGAGGGAGAGAAAAAGAGCAACAAGGCGCCCGGTCAATCGTACTGTTGTCATTTCCACCATCCATTTGCCAATCAAGCTAATCCACTGAGCTTAACTTACCCAATAAACTTAAAACAGTGCAAGAATTTTGTTCTGTAATCTTTACAGAATAGGAGGTTCCCCCGTGAAACAGTTCGTTCTCCCCTTCATTATTGCCGCTACCTGTATCACCGGCTGCGCTCCCAAGATGCTTCCCCCCCTGATCTTTACTCCCGGCGCGGTGGTGGAAAGCGTGCAGTCGGAGGTTTCGCTTTCCTTCAGCTCATCCCTGGGGAGCGGCGGCGGTCACGGCTACCTGGTGTTTCAAAAACCGGACCGCTCCCATCTCATCGTCCTCTCCCCTTTCGGCACCACCGTCATGGAGGCATTCACCGGCGGCGACCGACTGACCATCGTCATCCCCTCCAAGGAAGTCGCCTATGCGGGAACCTTCGGCGAGATCCCGGCCAAGGCGGGTCTCCAGGGATGGAAAGCACTCCGCTGGATCATGGAGGGGGAACCGGCCGGGAGCGGCGAACCCAATGGAGAAGCCAACAGGCTGAACCGGCAGGGTAAACGAGAGACCGTCCGGTACAACAACGCCGGGCAGGTCATCCGAAAGTTAACAGAAGAAGGGGAGGAGGTGGTCTATCGCGACTACCGGAGCGTGGAGGGGGTGCCGTTCCCTTCTACAATCGAATACCGGGACCGGCGCGGGACGACCCTGAAAATCGGATTCGACGAACCGGAGATCAACAAACCGTTGGCGGAGAGTGCGCTACAACCCCGACTGGACGGCATCACGGTACTCTCCATCAAGCGGATGGGGGGGGAATAACGGTCACATTTCTCCTTTACGGAACAACCGGAGTTCGGGTATCGTGCACGCATAATGACATACCGGAGAAGGAGAGAATAAATTATGAAATTTTCAGTCCAGGCGGGCAACCCGCTCACATGCGACACCCCGGCGCTGATCATCGGCTGCGGCGCGGAGCCGGCGACAACACCATTTTTCGATGTTGTCGACGAAGCGTTGGGAGGGGTTTTGGCCCGAATGTACGAAAGCAAGGAGTTCAGCGGCAAACCGGGAACGGTGAAGGTCATTCATACCCTTGGCGCGCTCCCCGCCCAACGGATCGTGCTGGTGGGAGTGGGAGATCTCAAGGAGGTCACCACGGAGAAGATCCGCCGGGGCGCCGGGGGGGCGGCCCAGGCTCTGGTGGCCGCCAAGATCGTTTCCGCGGCGTCGCTCCTCCATGGGGTCGCTCCAATGGCGGGGCTTCTGGAGGCGTCCCTGGAGGGATTTTCCCTGGGGAGCCACCGCTATGATCGTTACAAGACCAAGGATCGTCAGGAAGTCATGCTGAAGGAGGTGACGGCGCTTCTTACCGGGACGGACGACAAGGAGCTGCCGGCCAACTCCGTCGCCACGGTGGAATCCGTCTGCAATGCGGTCAGGATGAGCCGCGACCTGGTGGCTGCCCCCGGCAACCTGGCTACCCCGGCATATCTGGCGGAGCAGGCAGGGGAGATCGCCGGCCGCCTGGGGATGGAGTGCACGATCCTGGATCACCCGGAGCTGGCTCGTCTGGGGATGGGAGCGCTTCTGGCGGTGGGGCAGGGGTCCCGGCACCCGCCGCGGCTGGTTGTTCTGGAGTACAAGGGGATCAACGACGGATCCCCCCCCATTGCCCTCGTGGGGAAGGGGATTACCTTCGACAGTGGCGGGATCTCCCTGAAACCGGGCGCCGGCATGGAGCTGATGAAGCAGGACATGGCCGGCGCCGCCGCGGTTTTGGGGACAATGCAGGCGGTTGCGGCGCTGAAACTCCCCCTCAATCTGGTGGGAGTCATCCCCCTGGCAGAGAATATGCCCGATGGGAACGCCTGCAAGCCGGGAGATGTGGTGACCACCCTCTCCGGGCAGACCGTGGAGATCAACAATACCGATGCCGAGGGGCGGCTGATTCTCTGCGATGCTCTCCAGTACGCTCAGCGGTTCCAACCGTCGGCCATTATCGACCTGGCTACCCTTACCGGCGCCTGCGTAGTGGCCCTGGGGCATAACGCCACCGGCGCCATGGGGAACGATGGAGAGCTCCTGGCGGCGCTCCTCCGGGCGGGAGAGAGCAGCGGTGAGCGACTCTGGGAACTCCCCCTCTGGGAGGAGTACGGCGACCTGATGAAGAGCGACATCGCCGACCTGAAGAACTCCGGCGGACCCCATGCCGGAACCATCTCCGCCGGCTGGTTCCTCAAGCAGTTTGTGGGGACGCACAAATGGGTCCACCTGGACATCGCCGGCACCGCCTGGGAGGATAAGGGGCGCCACTATCTCCCCAAGGGGGCCACCGGCGTGGGGGTAAGGCTCCTGGTGAAGTATCTCCAGGGGATCGCCGGGGAGCGGATGGGGTAAGAACTGTCGCACGACAACCCCATCCCCACCCTAACCCTCCCCCTGCGACTGCAACTGCGCTATCCGCAGATGACGCAGATTTTCGCAGATAACCCTGAACGTTGGTTCCCATGACTTTATCTGCGACCTTCTGCGGAATCTGCGGATGTATTTCATGGACCAAGGGGACAGGTATAAAATTATAAGTTTCCACCGAGAATCTTATAATTTTATACCTGTCCCCTCATTCTCCTGAAAACCGCGCTCTACACGTAACGGTAGAAATACATTGCGTTCCTAAAGGCTATTGATTACCATAGTCAGAAATACACTCGGCATAAGATGTACGTAACAAGGAGATTTATCATGCTGGTACAACTTACCGTCAACGATGCGGAACTACCCGCTTTCATGAATATCATTGAGCACTTGCGGAGCGATATGATCGAAAGTATCAGTATACTCGACCCTGACGAGCCTTCTTTCGTCGTGTCATCCAAGGCGATGGTTCGTGAACGAGTTCAAGAAGCAGAAGCACGCGGTAACTATTTGGGTCATGATACGTTCTGGAATGAAATTTGAGTGTCCCTCGCATGAAAATCGTCTACGAACAGCAGTTCAAGGAGCAATTGAAGGCGATCATTGAGTTCATCGCCAGAGATAATACCTCTGCTGCCCTCTCTTTTCGTAACAATCTCAAGAGCCGAATGCAAAGCCTTACCGATTATCCGTATGCCTGTCGTAAGTCGATCTATTTTGATGACGATTCGATATGCGACCTTGTGTACATGGGGTATACCGTGATTTACCGAATAGCCGGCAAAGAAATCCGCGTATTGGATATGTTCAAATGGCAAGATCGGTAACCAATGGAGGTTTGAGGGACGTTCATGACAAACCAAACTTTTCCTGGAAGGTTTGAGGGATGTTCAGGGTTTGATTAGGTTCTTGTCCGCCTGGCTTGTTTTTGGGCTAAGGTTGGTTTTGTCAAAAATGTCCGCCAGTTACCCCTGCGACTGCAACTGCGCTATCCGCAGATGACGCAGATTTTCGCAGATAACCCTGAACGTTGGTTCCCATGACTTTATCTGCGACCTTCTGCGGAATCTGCGGATGTATTTCATGGACCAAGGGTGTGGACCAAGGGGACAGGTATAAAATTATAAGTTTCCACCGAGAATCTTATAATTTTATACCTGTCCCCCTCATTCTCGCCTTTGATTTGCCCGCCTTTGCTTCGCCCGCATTTGCCGTGCCCTGGCGCCATCAGTCGTAGGTTGGGGTGAACAGTACCATCGTGAACCCCAACATGTTGAAGCTGTAATGCGTGATGGTACACGGCAAGAGTCGGGGTGAATGTCTGAATGTCAATCCTGACCCTGCCTCCCTGACCCTGCCCCCCCACTGAGTATTCCGAAAAGATGAACTCGACGGAGTCAGGATCATCGGCAGAGTTGTTTTGAAGATAGGGGCCCTGCGCTGAGGGTGTCAAAGTAACGCTTTACAAACAGCGCTGATACTTGCTACCCTCACAAAGAGCTTCATAGAGGAGAGACAAGAGTTAACGTATGGCGAATCAGGTAAAGGAGAGACGATGAAACCAAAACAACTTATTTTGCGTTGCTACGCAGAAAAAAAAGGTACGGTCTGGCAAGCATTCTGTCTTGATCTTAATCTCGCCGCTCAGGATTCGAGTTTCATTCAGGCACGCAACAGATTGCACGCTCAGATTGAATCGTATGTAGAGGACGCCGTTACGGGCGAAGACGCAACGTATGCCGACCAACTCTTATCGCGTAAAGCCCCATGGCCGTGTTGGATTAAATATTACTACCTGTGCGCTGTTTATGGTGCCGGGGCAGCGAAAAACAGTATTATGCAGTTGTTTACCGAAGTAATGCCGATTCACTTGGGCCATAATTGCCCCTATAAGCATGCATGAGCAGCAAGTATCCTCCTCTGACATGTAGGGACGTAAAACGTGGTCTGAAGCATCTTGGCTTTGCACCCAGGAAACAACAGGGAACCTCACATGAACATTGGGTTAAGATAGAAAACGGACGTATCTTCAAGGTGACGGTTGATTGCCCCAAGGAGCCCTTTACCGGAGATCTCGTCAAGTGGATGGCCGCACAAGCAGGGGTGTCAAAACAACAATTTTACCAAGCCTGCACCAAATAATGCTGCTGAATATCTAAACGCCACACTTGAAGAAGGGGACAGGGAAGGACTCCGGAAGAAGGCGGGGTCAGCCCTTGAAAGTGGAAAAAAGCTCTCTTTGTCGAGGAGACCTTAGCCTACGGAATCAAACATTTTCAATCTCTTCTCTGCTCAAGCCGGTTGCCTGCATGATAGTTGTCAGGGCAACACCCGCTGCTTTAAGGTTGCGTGCTACAGTTTTCTTACCTTCGTCTGCCTCACGCTTGATTTTAGCTGTTTCTTGCCTTGCCTCCTCTGCTATTCGATCGGATTCGGCTGCGTTCGGCCTTGCCTCATCTGCCTCTCGCCTGGCTTGGGCAGTTTCCTGCCTTGCCCCGTCTGTCCCTTGTTTGGCCTCGGCTATTTTATGGCTTAGGTTCAGTAGCTCACGTTGCATATTCTCAAAATCATCAAGAATGCCATCTTCAATCTCAATCTGCTTTCTAATCTCCAGTTCCAGTATAGCCGCCTGTAATCGATGGATGATTGGACGATAGTTATCAGGATAATCTTCTTCCTTGATGTTCAAAAAATGCTGTCCCATGTCAACAAAAATGCTCTGATCGAAGATGCTCAGAAGTATTTCCAGTTCGTTTCGACGTTTCTGCGCCAGTTGCGGAATCTGGATCACATAGCTGTCATGGGTAAGGCTTTCGATGAAACTCTCCTTGACAGTCAAAAGTTCCCCGGTCACCAGGTCCTTGTGGGAGCGATTCACGCCGATGATGGAAGCATCCGTAGAATCGAGTTTATGTTCCAAAAAGTAGATGCCGATGATCGGTATTCTGATTTTCAATTCATGGTTGTTGATGGTTGCCAGTTGCGTGTTGTTTTTGTCGCTGTACTCGCGGTCGAGATACTCCTTGAATCTCGTGATGTCCGTGGCGTATTTTGCCTTCTGTAGTTCAATCAGAACCTGTTTTCGGCCAGCGGAACTGTTTATGGTGGCGATGAAATTCAGACGACACACCGTTAACAGGCCGATCCTTCCCTCAACATCAGTCGTAAATTCCTGCGGGCGAAAATCAAGCGATTCAATTTCTTCACCGATTATGGCGGAGATTAATAATTTTGATATTTTCGTATCTTTCATGAGGTATTTGAAGACGACATCATAAATCGGGTTAGCTATCTGCATGCTGGATTCCCCGGATAAAGGCAGTGAATGGTGAATGGTGAAAAGCGACTCCCTGAGCGTGGTCCCTGAGCGGAGTCGAAGGGAAGTCGAAGGGTGGCCGATGAATGTAGGGGCGATTCATGAATCGCCCGCCTTTGATTTGCCTGTTCTCCCAGTTATCAGTAAAAGATCATAGTTTTTCGTATAATCCGTGATTAATGCCTCCTTCGGCATCAAAACAAGTCCGGATAAGTTTGAAAAGAGTATCATCACCGGCGCTATAGTGCCTATAAACAGAAAAAGCTATAAGATCAGCAAGTTGGATGAGCCGAGATGGGTTAAACCGTGATGCTATATCATTTAGTTTCTGCTCAACCCAATGGGTTTGTCGTTCAAAAATAGCAATTCCAGCAAGCACAAAAAATGGCTGTGAGGGGTCATCAACTGCTCCAGATTCATCAATGTAGAGCAGGTACATTGTGTCCTCCGAGAAATGAAAAAGGCCGCACAATGGCGGCCCTTCTTGTTCGGTGAGCCAGGTGGGGTAAGCCCCCAACGTGCTGCACAAATGGTCAGCACTCCAGACCTGTTAACTGTATAACATCAATTATCTAAAATTTCAACTTGAATTTAGCATTGAGGACATCTGCTTGGTTATTAGTCAAGAGAGCCTATTTTGTGTTTCCTTTTGGATCGAGAAGACAACTAATGGTCGGGACTAAAAGGGGGTTATTAATTATTTTTTCTGCTTCGCCCGCTTTTGTAGGTTGAGGAGAGGCACGAACCCCAACGGGTAAACTGTTGGGGTTCACGGTGAGGCTGTTCACCCCAACCTACTACTAAGGTGATTCGCAGGAAAATATGTACCACAACAAGGTCGGCGCAAATGTTCCGTCATGGTTCGACAGGCTCACCACGAACGGAACAGAAGGTAGTTATAAACCTTAATCCGTTCGCCCTGAGCTTGTCGAAGGGTGGACGGATTTCCGCCGGGTATGTTTTTTGTAGCGAATCACCTAAGGGAATGCCGCGGAGAACGTCCCCCCTCTTGAGACAAGAGGGGGTCAGGGGGAGTTATGATGACCGGAGTGACGAGTACCTGAGTAGTTACCTTTAAACTTAAAAACCGTTTCACACGGACGACACGAATGAACACGGATCAAGGCGGATTAAAACAGAACAAGCTTTTGTGCACATCTTTTCCGGAGGTACGGCATTATAATGAGCATGGCGACAACAGAGAGTTCCCCCGCAGCGATGACCGCATCTGCCGGTTCCCGGGGCCGGATCATCATGG
>CAIYUY010000078.1 GCA_903929485.1 uncultured Desulfuromonadales bacterium | reverse complement strand
GAAGTTGGTGATGTTCGCGCTATTCACCGTCACCAGAACGGTGTCGCCTGTCTTGTAGGTGCTGTTCAAACCGCTGTGGCCGCTCAGGGTGATGTTCGCCGCCGACAAGGCGCTGGGGGTCTGGTTGTCCAGGGTGACATTGTTGGCGGCGAAGGTGGCGCTGTTCCCCGCGTTGTCGGTGACCGTCACCGCCGCATTGGCGCTGGTCGTGTCGACGCTCCCTTCGGTAATCAGGTGACTGGCCGTGAGGATGCCGCCGGCATTAGTCATCACGGTCGTGGCGCTGCCGCCGAAGGCGCTCAAGTCCACGGTGAGCGAGCCGCTGTCGAAATTGGTGATGGCCGAACTGTGAACGGTGACCGTGATCGTATCGCCCGTCCTGTAACTGCTGTTCAGACCGCTGTGGCCGCTCAGGGTGATGTCGCCGGAGATCAAGCCGCTGGGGGCTTGGTTGTCCAGGGTGACGTTGGAGGAGGTGACCGTTGCCTGGCTGTTCCCCGCGTTGTCGGTCACCGTCACCGCCACGTTGGCCGTGGTCGTGTCGAAACTTCCCACCGCGATCTGGTAGGTCGCCACATACGTCCCGCCGTTGCCGGGGCCGGCCGTGACCGCGCCGCCGCCGAAGGCGCTGAAGTTGACGCTGAGGCTGCCGCTGTCGAAGTTCAGGATGTGGGCCGGGTCGATCACCACCGTGACTGTATCGCCCGTCTTGTAGCTGCTGTTCAGACCGCTGTGGCCGCTCAGGGTGATGTCGCCGGAGATCAAGCCGCTGGGAGGCTGGTTGTCCACCGACACATCCGGGCTTCCGGTGGCGGTCGTTACGTTGCCGACATTGTCGGTTGCCGTAACAGTGACATGGGCGGCGCTAGCCACATCAATATTGCCGGCAACGATCGGGTATGTCGCCACCCACTTGCCGTTAGTTGACGATCCAGCATTGCTGTCAAATGCCGCGTTAACAGACGTACCTCCACCGAAGGCGCTGAAATTGACTGTTACCGAATGCAGGTCGGTATTGACCGTAGGATCAAAGACTGCCGTGACCACGTCTCCGATCTTGTAGACTCCGCCGAGGCCGTTTCCGCCACTGATGGAAATATTGCCGGCAGTCACAACAGGTGCAATGTTGTCCAAGGTAATGGAGGAGCTATTAAGGGTAGTGGTCTGGTTCCCGGCATTATCCGTGGCTGTCACACTGACGCTGCCGGCGCTGGTCGTACTGGTAGGGGCAATACCGTTAACAGCCTGGGACCCGCTCCAAATACCGCTGCCGTTGTTGGTTAGCGTTACCGTCTGACCGAACACCATCGCTGAGGCGCTGCCGATATCACTGTTCCCGTTACCGGTGGCAACGCTGTTGTCCCACCGTACGGTAATTGTGTCGCCGTATTTGTACGCTCCGGCCGTTCCGCTCCCTGTCGAGATGATGCTGATCTTTGGCGCAGTAACCAGCGGAGCAACCTCGTCTATGGTAACGGAGCTGCCGTAGGTGACGGCGGTGATGGCGGTCATGATGTTGCCCGCCGCATCATGGGCGTTGATGGCAAAGGTGGCGGCCCCTTGAGTATCGCTGCCGAGCAAGGTATAGTTGGCGGTGTAGGCATTACTACCGCTGCCTGGGCTGACGCTGGCGGCATGGCCGTTGATGGTGGCGGTGGGCGTTCCGCTCTGGGTGCCGTCGGTGGTGAAGCTGACCGTGATAGTGTCGCCAACCTTTGCCAGGTTGTGAGCACTGTTGCTGGAGGCAATGGAGATGGCGCCGGTGAGCGCCGGGGGGGTCTTGTCGAAGGTGACGGCGCCTCCGCCTGTGGTGACGGCGGTAACTGCGGTCATAGCGTTGCCCGCCGCATCCGTTGCATTGATGGCAAAGCCGATCGATCCCTCGGTGTCGCCGCTCGCCAAGGTGTAGGCGGCGGTGTAGTTGTTGCCGGTGCCGTGGGTGATGGTGGCGGTATTGCCGTTAATGGTGGCGGTTGGGGCGCCGGTCTGGCTGCCGTCGGTGGCAAAGCTCAACGTTACGGTGTCGCCAACTTTTGCCAGGGTAGGGGTGGCGTTACTGGAGGCGATGGTCACGGCGCCGGTCAGCACCGGCGCGACATTGTCCACCGTCACCGATAGTGCTGCAGTTGTCACCGTGTGTGGGGGGGTAGAAGCATCGGTTACTACTGCATGGTACTGGTAACTGCCATCTGACAAGCTAATAAGACTTGCCGGTGTAGCACCGGTCAAGGCCGTCCATGCAGACCAGGTAACGCCATCACTACCTAACTTTCTATACTCGTAGACAACTGTCGTGCCTGCCGGTTTACCGGTCAAAGCAAGATCGAACGTGTTGGTTTGAGTGACGCCGTCGGTGCTACTGCTTCCCGTGTCGGTCAGTCCGCTAAAGCCGAACGACCCGGCAGTCATTGTCTTCAAACCGGTTACCGCTGCGGCGATGCCGTCGGAGACGGAAGTTGCGATGGAGAAGTCTGAATGGTAACCGCTGGCAGGGGTAAAAGTTAAGTTGGCGATAAGTATGTTAAGGTCGGCAATGGCGCCGCTGGCCGTCCATACGCCGGTTGTGGCGTTGAAGGTGGAAGTAACCCCGTTGGAAGTGGCGGTGCTTAAACTCCCTGCTCCAGGATTTGCAGTGGTACCGTCCGCTAAGCGAAGTGTGAATGTGACAGTAAGTGTGGCATTGTCGACGTCATAAACTTTGAAGTCGTTAAAGAAGTTTAGGGGTGCGCCGGGATAGTAGGTCTCTGCGCCACTCATTTTATCGGCTACATAGGTGCTGGGAGCATCTGTGACCGATACGGCTGGAGGCCCGGCTAAGTTTGCGTCATATGCGATAGGTGCGTCATTTATGTTGCTAACTTGAACATTGACAGTGACATTTGTGCCTGAAAGTGAAGCCGCAAGGCCGGTTGTCGATCCTGTATCGGTAGGTACCAAGGAACTGGCTTGTACTTGAAATGCCCCTTCGCTGGAGCCATTGGCGTCGCGTATGTCTTGCCAGTAGATGGTAGAAGATGTTGATAACTTAACAAGGGTGTTGCTACTTGTGACCCCGTATACTCCTATATTGGCGGCGGTGCCTGTCCCCGTAAAAAGGATTCCGGTGTAAGTGGTGCCACCGCAGACAAAGGATGTCCCATTCCAAGTAATTGCAGTGGTTTTGTCGGCGAGATAGATTGTGCCTTTTTTAATGTTAGATATGTAGAATGAACTATAACCGGTTGCATTTGAAGCCCTTTGCAGGATCGAATACAAAATGCCATAGAGAGTATCTTCCTTCGCTCCGCCTAATAAACTGATGGTTGATAATGTAGACATTGTTTGCTCCTTTATTTGTGGGAGAGAAGTCGAAACTTTCACTCATCATTGCACAAAAGTTTGGTCGTATTTGATGACGCGGATAAAAGAGGAGCTGTTTGCTCAAAAAACCAGGGACAAAATGCAAGTTATCAGATTACTTATCGGCATTCAATGGCTAATACTTTAAATGGATCAGTCATGTTTTTTTTCTGAAAAAAACTTGTATCTATTCGATGAAAAGTCCTGAACTTTTAAGACAAATCAGATGAATAGATTTATTATAGTTTTTTTTGTAAAATTTGCATAAAATTGAAGATAGTGGTTGGTTGTGGGTTTGTTTTGACTTTTTCTCTTTGACTTTTATTTTGCATCCCTCGCTTCCTTCGTGTACAATGCAGCAAAAATGGCTTAATGCATCGCAGGGTAGACATGGGGAGGTTGGGGTATGAAATTTAAATTTTTTATTGCGCTTGGTGCCATAGTTTTTTTTGGATATTTTTTTCACCCTGCTGTGTCACATGCGTTGCTAACGCCACAAAAAATCAATGGAATTGACGGTTACTATGATCCTGAGGGTAAGAAGTTTTGGTACTATAGCCCTACAAATTTTTTTAAAAAGACCTACTTGGAACAACAGACAGCTATTGACAAGATGAAACTCCTCACAAACCCAGCTGTTACGGATCCAATTGTGGACCCTACCAAACCAGCCTATCCCGGTTTGGTAGGGTTTCACATGGCTTCCACAGCTGAATTTGATCAGGGTGTAAGTGCAGCTTTTGGCCTCGATAAGTTTATGGCCGATTTCTCCATTACTATTTTGGGTACAACAGGTTATGATGTCCGCTTTAGTGATTCAGTCGACAACTCTAACCAATATGGCTATTGGGTCTTTGATGATACGGTTAATGGAGGTGTGGGCTTTGTTGGTGGTCAAGTTCTAGACAATACTGTTGGTGTTGATGTATATAATGTATCAATTGGGACATTTGCCGTTTCCGATGTCGTCCCAGAACCCAGCACCTACATTCTCCTTACCATCGCCCTGTCCGTCGTTGCCACTCTCCGTTACCGGCAGAAAAAGGCTAAGCAGCGAATATAGGTTGCTGTCGCCGTGATTTCCCTCCGTAGACGGCGGGGGAGGCGGCGGGCTTCAATTTTTGATTTTGGGGAGCGATGGGGAGTCGAGAGCTTGATTAAAATAATTAAACCGTCGCCCGAAGGGGTTGCCGGTTTTTTTCGTTTTTGATCAAGAGGGGCTGGGGGTCAGGATTGCATCATTGCGAGTTGAGACGAGCAGGGGCCGATAGGGGCATTGAGAACTTGATTCTAATGAATTAACCGGAACCCGAAAGGGTTGCCGGTTTTTTTGCGTTTTGGATCAAAGGATAAAAACGGTCTCTCCCGGAGGAGACAGTTTTAACTTGCTATCTGTAGTCCATGGAGCTATAGTCGGCCGTGTGAGGACAAAATGAAGGTGTTAAAAACTAAAAAATTTGCTGAATTTTGCTCCGATAATGGCGTGAGTGACAGTAAACTTTCTCAAGCAATAAGGGAGATCGAAACAGGTTTAATTGATGCCGAACTCGGGGCAGGGGTGATTAAAAAACGATTGGCCCGTGAAGGAGAAGGAAAAAGTGGCGGATACAGGACAATAATTGTTTACAAACGAGGGCAACACGCTATTTTTCTCTACGCCTTCCCGAAAAACGTTATGGATAATATCGATGGCAAGACGTTGAAAAATCTCAAGCTATTAGCTAAATCATATAGCCGTCTTACCGATACTCAATTGATGACTGTTGTTCACGATGGAAAACTTATTGAGGTGCTTTGTGAAGCGTAATGGCGGAAGTAATTCAAAATTTAGAACTGATCTGGATGCTTCAATACACGATGCGGCAAGTGATCTTTTCGAACTTGGTTTTATAAGCACACTGACCATGAAAAAATTTGATAAAGGCTGTCTTACGGAAGTGTCTCCTCTCTTGCCGTCTGAAATTGTCGAAGTTCGACGTCATGCTGGAGTCAGCCAAGCGGTTTTTGCGTCTTATCTGAATGTATCAACAGGTATAGTCTCTAAATGGGAACGTGGAGAGAAACATCCAGTGGGTCCCGCTCTTAAACTCCTAAATATCGCTCAAAAAAAGGGGTTGGAGGCTATAGCATAGAGGCGAGTAGGGTAGGCTTCCAAGTTGTTAAGTCAAGAGGGGGCCGATCGGGGCTGGATTTGAGGACCAAACCTACTAATTTCTGTACTATGGTCGTTACTCCAGAGCCACTTTTAATTGACAATTAAACCGGCGCCCGAAGGGGTGCCGGTTTTTTTGCGTTTTGGATCAAAGGATAAAAGCGGTCTACCGCAGAGAACTCAGAGTAAGCCAAAGGCAGGACAAAAGCTATTATTACCGCAGAGGACGCAGGGGGACGCGGAGGAAAACCTGCAGGCGTGTGGGATACTAAAAAAGAAACCGTGGCTGTCGTTTCTACCTGCTTCTTTTGCGCCCTGTGCGTCGTTGCCGTTTATGATTAAACATCATTTATTTCTTCTCGGCTCAAACCGGTCGCCTGCATGATAATCTCTATTGCAACACCCGCTGTTTTAAAGTTGCGCACGACTTTTTTCATGGCCTCGTCGGCCTCTCGTTTTGTGTCAGCAGTTTCCTGCGTCTTTTCCATTATCTGACGCTGCATATCCTCAAATTCGCCAAGAATGCCATCTTCAATCTCCATCTGTTTTCTCATCTCCGGTTCCAGTATCGCCGACTGTAAACGGCGGATAAGTGAACGGTGCTTCTCGGGATAATCTTCTTCCTTGATGTTCAGAATATGGTGTTCCGCGTCAACATATGTACTCTGATCAAATATGCTCAAAAGCTTTTCCAGGTCATTGCGACGTTTCCGCACCAAGTTCGGGATCTGGATCACATAGCTATCATGGGTTAGACTTTCGATGAAACTCTCCCTTACCGTCAACAGTTCACCGGTCACCATATCCGTGTAGGTGCGGTTCACGCCGATTATTGAGGCATCGGTACTGTCAAGCTTATGCCCAAGAAAGTATATGCCGATGATCGGTATCCCGATTCGTCTTGCATGGTTGTTGATCGTCCCTATTTTAGTATTGTTTTTATTGCTGTACTGGCTTCCCAGATAACCCCTGAACCGCATGATATCAGTGGCAAATTTTGCTTTTTGAATCTCAATCAAAACCTGTTTCAGGCCATCAGCGGTTTTAATGGTGGCGCTGAAGTCCAGGCGATACACCGTCAACAGACCGATTCTTCCCTCAATCTTCCCTTTGTCAATATCAGCGGTAAATTCCTGCGGACGGAAATCAAGGGTTTCTATTTCCTCCCCGATTATGGAGGAGATCAATAACTTCGCTATCTTCGCGTCTTCCATGAGATATTTGAAGACGACATCATATATGGGATTAGCTATCTGCATGATGGGCTCCTGCGAAATGTTGATGTCACCTATTGCTTTTACCATCTATCTTAGAATAGATACAGGTTAATTTTTGTCGAAATAGTTAGCTTCTGAGCCCGAAGGACCGATAGAGGATCGATAGGGTCAGGGCGAATACAAGATTCGCCCCTACAAAATCAGACCACACGGATGTACGAAGGGGCTGCCAACCCGAAACTTCAAGCCGGACAAGGTACTAGGCGCTCACTCGGAAGTTGAATTCGTCACTGAGGGAAACAAGGTTTTTTTTGCGCCCCGTGCTGAGTGCGCCATCAAGAGGCAAACAACTTGTCGACTCCCTGCGTGGTAAAGCTACCGTTAAAATGACAACTGACGAGATAATGGCCTTAACCCGTGGCGATGAATGAATACCGGCGTGCTCGTTGACAGCAACGTACTGCTTGATATTCTGGAAGAAGATCCTGTCTGGTGTGAATGGTCTTCACGGCAACTGCGCCAAGCAGGGGACACTTCTTTCCTGATCATTTTTCCGATTTCCGACCCTGCATATTATTGCTCCCTGAAGTCCAGGGGGGAGGTGATGGGGGGGAGGGTCAGAAGGCTTCCAGGCTGCCAAGTCGAGAGCCAGTGCCCAATGGGGAGTTGAGATCTTGTTTATAATAATTAAACCGGCGCCCGAAGGGGTTGCCGGTTTTTTTGCCTCTTAGAATAAAGGATAAAAGCTGTCTCTTGCGAAAGAACGCAGAGAAAGTCAAAGGCATGGCTGAGAGTCAAAAGCCATTATTACCGCGGAGGACGCAGCGGGACGCAGAGGAAAACCTGCAGGCGTGGAGGAAAACAATAGGCTGAAACTTTGTTTTCTTTTCCTTTATTTTTATTGACAATTGTCATGCAAGTGTCATACGCTTTCGACATGGTTATTTTCGATGCGTCAACATTAATCCTTTTAGCCCGCTGTGGACTTCTTGAGACTTTTGTCAGTCACACTAAACGGAGAATTGTCATTCCATGTGCGGTACGGAACGAGACACTGCAGAAAGGCAAAGCAGAAACCCCCTTTATCGAAAGACTTCTCGAACAACGCTTAATCGATACCGAGCAAGTCAGTGATGACGCAGCCGTTATAAAACTGATGCATGATTTTGCCATTGACCGTGGTGAAACTGAGGCTATTTTTCTTGCGTACGCATCAGGATGCTCCATTGTTGCAACTGATGACCGAAACGCTATAAAAGCCTGTCGTATGTTGAAATTAGGATACATAACCGCTCTTTCTATAGTGATTTCATTTTGTGAACACGGGATTCTGTCTCTTCCTGAAGCACTACTGAAACTTGAAGAGTTGCAACGAATTGGGCGCTATAGCAAGCGTATAATGGAAGATGCCGTCGCCACGCTGAAAGGAGTTTGACATGCCCACGAAAACATTAAGCATACGTATTGATGAGCGCGATTACCAATTCCTTGCGGCATTTGCAGAAGAAGAAAAAGAAGATGTTTCCAAAGCTGTACGCGAATTGGTCGAACTTGGCAGGCTGCATCTTGCCGTGGAAAAATACCGTTCGTCTGCCGCATCACTGGAAAAGGCCGCCCGTATAGCTGGTGTTTCTGTTTCCCGGATGATGGATATTCTTCGAGACTTCGGTATAGTCGCAAACCTGGAACTAGAGGACTACCGGAACAGTTTGAATACAGCCAGATTGCTGTTTTAGGGGGGGTAAGGAGCGATAGGGCATTGAGAACTTGATTCTAATAATTAAACCGGCGCCCGAAGGGGTTGCCGGTTTTTTTGCCTCTTAGAATAAAGGATAAAAGCTGTCTCTAGCAGAGGACGCAGAGAAGGAGCACGGTATGATGATCCTGCTGATCTTGAGATTTCTGTGATATAAAACTTGACGATAACACAAATATACTGTAATTTTTAAACCGCATTTGCCCCCCGCTGGATCAACCGAAAGGTCTCCGGCGGGGTTATTAATTTCAGGTGTTTATCATGATCACTGAGCCCAGTGACCGATAGGGGCAGGCATTGAGAACTTGATTCTAATAATTTCTGTATCCATCATCATATAAGGTGATTTGCGGCGTAAAACATACCAACCGTCTGTTATCCTGAGCAACGCGAAGGATCTGCTTCTCAAACAGAAGCAGATTCTTCGCGTTGCTTCGACTACCCCTCGTCTCCGCTCGGGGACCACGCTCAGCACAAGTCGCTCCGAATCACAACCTCTTGAATAATCATGGTATCGTTTCTGTTGCTAATCATCTAAGGTATGCCTATGATAGATATAAACAAACAAATAGGGCACTGGCGTAACGGAGCAGATGAGGATTGGGGCGTTGCCCAAGAGCTCATTGCCCATGGTAAGATCAGACATGCGTTGTTTATTGCTCACCTTGCGCTGGAGAAAACCTTGAAGGCGCATGTTTGTCGATATACGGGAGAATTAGCGCCGCGCAGTCATAACCTTGTGAGGTTGTCTGAAGTGGCAGGGGTAAACCTCTCGGAGGAGCAGATTGACCTGCTGGCCGACGTCAATGAGTTCAATATTGAAGGACGGTATCCAGAGATGCTTGTCCCACCTCCAACGCATGCGGAAGCTGCCGCCTATATGGCACGGATAGCCGAGGTTTTACAATGCTTGAATACTCTGTTCTAACGTCAGTAGGGAACTATCTTGCGGCGCTCGCCTCACGGGGGATTACGATTGAGCGGGCGGTGGTCTTCGGTTCGTGGGCCAAGGGGCTAGCCGATGTCTGGAGCGATATTGATCTATTGGTAATTTCTCCACAGTTCGACGGTATTAAGGACAGAAACACCATCAATCTCTTGTGGCGGGTTGCGGCCAGAACCGACAGTAGAATTGAGCCTATTCTGTGTGGCTCCCGGCAATGGCGCGATGATGACACCAGTGCAATTATCGAGATTGCCCGTCGTGAGGGAGAAATTCTTGAACCAGCTTCTTTTTCTCGATCTTAACCCAACTCCGGGGCCGATGGGGGCCGATGGGGCCGATGGGGTCAGACCCTCAAGTTGACAAGCTGGGGAGCGATAGGGAGTTGTGAGCTTGATTATAATTATAAAACCGGCGCCCGAAGGGGTTGCCGGTTTTTTGCGTTTTGGAATAACGGTCAACAGCGGTCAACCGGAGGACGACCAAGAGTAAGTCGAGGGACAGATGGGAACAGGAGTTGAGACAGATGTTCTTCTGCGCTTAGAGTTTTTGGAGCATTAGAGTTTGCTTTAATAGCGGACGGGGTGGCGTGAACCACAAGAAAACCGGACCAGTTCGCTTGACACAGTGTAATCCATTGGATTACACTGTGTCGCTAGAGGCGCCCGAACCGTGATAACTGTTGCCGAAACCGGCGAATTCATCAACAAGGCAAAAAAACTGCTTTCAGATGAGGAAAGGTGCTGCTTGGTCACCTATCTTTCCAAGCACCCATCATCCGGTGTAATCATGGAAGGTACAGGTGGCATCAGGAAGTTGCGCTGGGCGAGGCAGGGGACAGGCAAGAGCGGCGGAGTACGGGTGATCTATTACTTTCATGGTGAGGGAATACCTCTTTACGTGCTCACTGTTTACGGCAAGGGAGATAAAGACAATCTTTCTGCCGCCGAACGAAACGAACTGGCGAAATTGGTCGAGATTCTTGTGGGATACTGGAGAAACCGATAGAAAGGGCACAAAAATGGGAGAATTGTTCGAGAGCATCAAACGGGGGATGACAGACGCCATTGCCCACAGTAAGGGAGAAAAGACCGAAGCCCGGCTGTTCATACCGGATCAGGTTGATGTCAAACAGGTTCGGGAGCGTACCGGTCTTACCCCGATCCAGTTTGCCGCAACCTTTGGCATCAGTCTTGGCACCCTGCGCCATTGGGAACGTGGTGATCGCAAACCCCAAGGCCCGGCCCTGGTTTTGCTGAACGCCGCCAACAATGCTCCCGATACTCTTTTGCAGATTCTAACGAAAAACGGTAGCGGTAGTATGCGTAATCAATCACACGTTTGAAATCTATTTATCAGGGTGCGCCGATGGGGTCAGAGGCTTAAGTTGACAGGGGAGCGATGGGGAGTTGAGATCTTGTTTAAAATAATTAAACCGGCGCCCGAAGGGGTTGCCGGTTTTTTGCGTTTTGGATCAAGGGATAAAAGCGGTCTCTCGCGAAAGAGCGCAGAGAAAGTCAAAGGCATGGCTGAGAGTCAACAGAGGCGGACGGATGATACGGATCTCTACGGATCAAGGCGGATCAAAACCAAAACTTTCGGCTTTACCGGAATTGACATGCACACAATTCGGCGTTATCATGTGCGCAAAGGAGACACACAATGAGAGCTACTATTGCGATTGATGATGCCCTGTTCGAGGAAGCGTTTTCTCTGTCAAATGTGAAAACAAAGAAAGAACTCATCAGCCTTTCTCTTACGGAATTTATCCGTAAAAAAAGGTTGGAGCATCTGGCGGGGATGTATTCCTCTGGAGCAGTTGTGACAACCAGCGAAGAGTTGGAGGAGTATCGTGCCGATGACAAATGAAATTATACTTGCCGATACTACGGTCTGGATACATTTCTTGCGAGGTTCCGGCATTCAGTTTCAGGAACGACTTGGTCCTCTGATTATGGCCGATAAACTGGCAACCACGTCAATCATTATCATGGAAATATTGAGAGGCGCCAAAACCCAAAAAGATTACGACCAATTGAATAAAGATCTGGCGGCGATTCGTTGTTTAGACATTACGCCGAAGGTATGGCAGCGGGCTTGTAAGCTTGGGTACCTGCTTCGGCAGAGAGGAGTTAATGTTCCGTTGACTGATACCCTCATCGCCGCTGCTGCCCAGGAATACAACTCACTATTACTTCATGAAGATCGACATTACGAGATGATCGCTGCTATTGCCCCCCTAAGACATGAATATATCAGTCGGGAGTCCTCTTCGAGATAGAATAAAGGATAAAAGCGGTCTCTCGCGAAAGAACGCAGAGTGAGTCAAAGGCATGACTGAGATTTGACCGTTTTTGCAACCTTTATTTTACTTTATATATTTTCTTGCACCTCCGAGCGAATACACGTAGATTACCAGACCGGATCGTGAAGTTGTCGCAAACAACGTTAACCTCGCTGCTTGATCGGACAACAGTGACACACAGGAATTCACAAACTGCGAGTAAGCCGTATGAAACGTAAACCGGAACGAAAACTGATTACCTTTGATTGGGCCATGAAACGCCTGCTGAGAAGCAAAGCTAATTTTGAAATCCTGGAAGGATTTTTGAGTGAGTTGCTGAACGAAGATATTATCATCCTGGAATTACTGGAAAGCGAAAGCAACAAGGAAAACTTTGTCGATAAATTTAACCGGGTCGACCTGAAGGTTAAAAACAGTTCCGGCGAGATTATCATCATCGAAATCCAGCATGAACGTGAGTATGACTACCTG